>WGED01000395.1 GCA_015492915.1 Cyclobacteriaceae bacterium | reverse complement strand
CCTCCGGCGGGATAAGCTGCCTCTTGATGCCCGGCCCTTTCCACTCGACCGTGTTGGTAAATCCGGCGCCCATCTGGAAATACTTCTCCCCGATTTTATAAACACCCTTTTTGAGCCTCACGGTCCTCGAAGCGGGCGTGGCGCCGCGCGGCCCGTCAGTGTCGATGAAGCGCCTGCCGTCGAGATAGAGCACGCCGCCGTCGTTGGTGGTGAGATAGAAAGTATAGACGCCGTCTTTCGGTATTTTGATATAGCCCTCGTAGATAAAGCCGAACAAGCCGTCATTTTCGCGCTCTTCAATGCTGAAGTACGGCGTGATTCCGGTCTTTTTGGGATTGAATTTTTCCAGCTCATTCACCCGCAGCACGTGCTCCTCGTAATATTTGTACCGCAGTCCCGGCGCCAGCGCTATGCCTTCGTAGTTCTTCATCGCATAAAGCGGCACCCTTTTCATCTTCTCCACCTTCACGGAAACGACCGTTGTGGGCAACAAGCCTTCCTTTTCAGCATAGAATTTCAGGGTAGTGGTTTCATGGATTTTGAATGGTTTTTCATAGACGGACGAGGCAACGGTGGGCTCCGTGCCGTCGGTGGTGTAACGGATCGTGACGCCTTCGGTGTCGCAGCCGAGCATGATGGTGGCCGTGTCGAAGAAGTAATTCTCCTTCATCCTGAACCACGGCGTCAGCACCGCGGGAATGAGTTTTTCCGTCTTCGGTCGGTCTTCCACGGAAGTGCCCCACCCGTAATCCGGTTCGCTGCCCATCACAAAGACCATCTCACCCCCGTTGACGATATCTTCATGAGAAATCCATGATTTTTCATGGAGTTTGCCGTTGAGGCGCACAGCCTGGACATAGACGTTTTCGGGTGAATTGTTTTTTGCCCTGATTATAAAATCCTTTCCATTATCGAGATGGATCGTCACCTTGTCAAACAACGGGCTGCCGATGGCATATTGAGGCATGCCCGGCGTGACGGGATAGAAGCCCATGGTGCTCAGGATGTACCATGCCGACATTTGGCCGCAGTCTTCATTGCCACTCAGGCCTTCAGGTGTGTCGTCGTATAGCGAGACGAGTATCCTGCGCACATAAAGCTGAGTCTTTGGCGCCGCGCCGGCATAATTGTAAAGATATGCGATATGATGGCTGGGCTCGTTGCCGTGCGCGTACTGCCCGATGAGGCCGCTGGCATCCACGACGTTTTTGTCGTACCTGCTTTTGTGGGTAAAAAGTGTATCGAGCCATTGAATGAACTTTTCATCGCCGCCGAGCAATGAAATAAGACCGTTCACATCCTGCGGTACGAAGGCACTGTATTGATAAGCGTTTCCTTCCACATAATGGCCACTCGGCTCCGCCGGGTCAAACGGCACCACCCATGTGTGGTCCATATTGCGGGCACGCATAAATCCCATAGCTGGGTCAAAAATATTTTTATAAAACTGGGCACGTTTCTGATAAAGCAGATAGTCGTCCTCTTTCCCCAATATTTTGGCCATCTCCGCCACACACCAGTCGTTGTAAGCATCCTCCACCACGATCGACACCGTGCCGCCGACTCCCTCGATATCGGCGGGGATGTATCCGAAATTGTTGTAATAGAGGATATTGTCCATGGCCTGTTTCATGCTTTCATAAGCGAGTGCCACATCATAATCGCGGATGCCTTTTTGATAAGCATCGAGAATGACCGGTAACATGTGATAGCCAATCATATGGGCCGACAGGGTGCCGTGTATCTCCCAGCGGGGCAGCCTTCCGGCGATGCGGTACATCTCAAGGGATGTTTTGATGATATCGTTCATCCTGGCCGGCTCTATGATGGTGAACAGGGGCATCTGTGCCCGAAACACATCCCAGAGCGAATAAATGGTATAATTTGTGAATCCCTCTGCCCTGTGCACTTTGTGGTCCACGCCACGGTATCGACCGTCAACATCCATGAAAATGTTGGGCGCCAGTGCAGTATGATACATCGCCGTATAAAAAATGCGCCGGTCCCTTTGCGTGCCGCCTTCCACTTCGATCTTCGACAGAAATTCATTCCATTTATTTGTTGCCTTACGGCGAATATCGTCAAAATCCCATCCGGGGTTATCTGATTCGAGGTTTTTCCTCGCCCCCGCCACGCTCACGGCCGAGATGCCCACTTTCACAAGAACCTGTTCGCCTTTTTGTGCCTCAAAACCGGCAAAAGCTTTCACCACCTTGCCTTCCGCTTCGACGGCATCCGGCAAAAGTTTATCATCCACAGCGATACCAAAATTTTTAAACGGCCTTGAAAAAACGGCATAAAAATAAGTTCGGTCTTCCCTGGCCCATCCGTTCGACATGGTCAGGCCCGTGACCACCGTATCGCTGACAAACCGAATATTGGCCTCCTCCACACGCCCGCGGTGATAGAGGTCTATGAGAATATGGGCATTTTTTGATTCGGGAAAAGTGTAACGATGCATGCCGGTCCGTTCCGTCGCCGTCAGCTCGACGGTCACGCCGCTGTCGTCGAGCAGCACCTTGTAATATCCCGGGGCGGCTTCTTCATTGTCATGGCTGAAGGCTGAGCGATAGCCCGTGGAGGGGTCATCCTCCTCGCCCGGCGACCACTGCACTTTGCCTGTGCCGGGCATGAAGAGCACATCGCAGAATTCGGGCTCGCCCGTACCGCTGAGATGGGTGTGGCTGAAGCCCAGGATGGTTTTGTCGGAATAATGATATCCCGAGGAGCCGTCCCAGTTCTCGCCCCTCGTGTCGGAACTGAGCTGCACCATGCCGAAAGGTAGCACCGCGCCGGGATATGTGTGCCCGTGCTCTCCCGTGCCGATGAATGGATCGACAAGCGATGCAAAATCATTTGTTTTGGACTCTCCGTTCTTGTTGTTGCAACCCGAAAACAAAAGTATGGTAAGGGCGAGTATTATGGAAAGCGGGGCAAAAAGGCCTCCGTTCTTTCTGTCGGTATTTTCTTTTAACATTGCAGGTGTTTTTATAGTGAACATCAACGTCATATAAAATACTCCGAATTATCCCTTTCAGGCTAATCCCGCTTTTCCTGAAAAATACGGTAGGGCACAGGTTAATTTCATATTACCTGTCATATAATCTGTTGTTTAGTTCTTTGTGAAAACAGTTTTTGATAATTTTATCCACACTTAACCCCATTTAACCATGAGAATCACACGATATTTATTATTGGTATTATTTGCAGCAGGCATCTTCTCCTGCCAGCAAAAACCGACACAACAGGCCCAAAAAGATTGGGAAACAGGCCCATTCGTCAAAGTTGACTCCGTCAATCCCATCCTCGGGCCCCGCGACACAAAGTGGTATTGCCCTGTGCGGAAAGACACCGTGAAGTGGGAGGGCAAGGATGTTTTCAACCCTGCCGCTGTCGTACGTGACGGAAAAGTTTACATGCTTTACAGGGCAGAGGATTTCGTTGGAAAACACAATGGCACATCGCGCATCGGCCTCGCCGTGAGCGATGACGCCCTGCATTTCGAACGGTATCCCGTACCTGTTTTTTATCCTGACAATGACCCGTATCTTGAGATGGAATGGGAAGGCGGCGTAGAGGACCCGCGCGTCATCGAAGATGAAAACGGCGCCTATTACATGACCTACACGGCCTATGACGGGAAAAGGACCAAGTTATGCATCGCCACCTCAAAAGACCTGATCGTGTGGCGCAAGCATGGTGTAGCATTCGAAAACATCGACCCGAAGCTGGAAACGACCTTCAGCCTGAAGTCCGGTCTCATCATCGGGCGGCTCGAGGGGGATAAGATCATCGCCACGAAGATCAACGGCAAGTACTGGATGTACTGGAACGTGGGCGACCTCTACATGGCCACATCAGATGACCTGATCCACTGGCAACCGGTGATGAACCAAGACGGGAGCTATTACAAGTCTGTGCTGAAACCGAGGCCGGACAAGGTACACGTGGACAACATCATGTGCGAACCAGGCCCCGCGGCACTGCTCACCGACAAGGGCATCGTGGTATTTTACAATGGCATCCACAATGGTGTGCCCTCGGAAAACGGCCGCCCTGAGAACGAAAAACTGACCTGGGCAGGCGTGCAGGCCCTGTTCGACAAAAACGATCCGACCAAAGTGATCGACAGGGCGGATGAGGCCTTCATCAAGCCTGAAAAAGACTATGAGATTACCGGTCAGGTCAACAATGTCACCTTTATCGAGGGCATGGTGCACTTCAAGGGTAAATGGTTTATTTATTACGGCACGGCCGATTCGTACATTGCGGTGGCCGTGGCGGAAGCTGAGTGAGTCGGATATGCTAGCATTCCGTATAAGTTTTTATTACAAACTGTTTTCTTTAATTTTACGTTTATTCAGAAGGATGTATAAGCAATAAGCAACCAGCTAATAATAAAACTATGAAAATCATACTGGACATTAAGGACGATAAAGCTGATTTCATTATGGAGCTTCTGCAGAATTTTAATTTTGTAAAGGCAAAACCGCTCACTTCTTATAAGGATGAAACCCTTGAAGGATTAAAAGAAGCGATAGAAGAAGTGAATAAGGAAAAGAAGGGGGAAATCAAGCTTAAATCTGCACGGGAGCTATTAGATGAAATTTGAAGTTTTATATACCAGCAACTTTGAACGAAAGCTCAAACCACTGATTAAGAAATACAGGTCCCTGAAAAATGATCTTGCCAATTTTATCACTTTATTGGAAAAGAATCCCGATCAAGGTGTCCCCCTTGGAAAAAATTGTTATAAAATAAGATTGGCAATATCTTCAAAGGGAAAAGGCAAATCCGGCGGCGCAAGAATTATAACCCATGTTTATGTTGAAGGGAACAAAGTTTATTTGTTATCCATCTTTGATAAATCCGGAAAAGATTCCATCACTGACAATGAGTTAAAAAATCTGCTTAAATTCATTGAATAATCCGATAATACTCAGTACCGTTTCAAATATTGCTCAATATACTCATCATACATTTGCTGTAGCCGTTGAGTCACGGGACCGGGCCTGCCATCACCAATGACGATGTCGTCGATTTGCACAATGGGAGTCACTTTTTTGGTGGTCCCCGTAAGGAATGCCTCCCGGGCAGCAGGTAATTCATTCATGAAAATGTCGCGTTCTTCCACCTCAAACTCTTCACGGGCCAGTTGCAGTACATGTTTCCGGTTAATGCCTTTAAGCACCCCCTTGCCGGCTGTGACAATCCTGTCATTCTGATCGACAATAAAAAAGTTGCTTCTCGTCAGTTCCGAAATTTTTCCGTTCCAGTGAAAAAGGAGGTCAAGGGCGCCGGCAGCCTGAATGTCGGGCAGGTGATAGATGCCCATGAGATAATTGAGGGTTTTCACATCGGGGATATCGCGCAGATATTGGTGGCTGACCAGTCTGATACCTTCGGTAAAATGACTCTCCGGAAGGGGTTTGATGGGTTCGTTGAGCACTATAAGGGTTGGTTCGCCGATATAATAACCGTTGGGAGATTCGCCGCCCGTGAGCACGATACGGACGCCGGAGTCATGGATCTTGTTCGATTTTATCATCTCAAGGATCATCGATCGTAATGTGTCTCTGTCAAGGGGACACTCCAGCCTTAGGGTCCGTGCGGAATTATAGAAGCGGTTCAGATGGTCTTCCAGAAACAATGGCTTCAGGCCGATAAGGCGGAAAAAGTCAAAAATCCCATAACCCCTGAGGAGCGCAAGGTCACTCACATGGATCATCGCCTTATTCTGATCTACCAGCTTGTCATTCAAAATATATTTGATCATGAATGTATTAATTATTTTTTCGCAATGAAGATAAGCGAATAAGTTGAATCCTTGAATCCAAAACGGTCACAAATCAATATATTTATGTATTAAATGATCTTTAATCTTCCGCATGGGAATAAATTGAATGCCTCATGAAAGCCAAATATATCCTGCCCTTCCTTGTCATTATCCTTGCCGGTTGCAATAAATCCGATGTTGACCATATCGACCTTGCCGGCCAATGGCAATTCCGAATGGACCCGCAGGACAAGGGCGTCGCCGAAAAGTGGTTCGGCACCTCATTCAGCGACAGCATCACCCTGCCCGGCAGCATGACCACCAACGGCAAAGGCTACGACATTTCGGTGAAAACCCAGTGGACGGGCTCGATCGTTGATTCGTCATGGTATTTCGATGAAAAATACGCCCCCTACCGACAGCCCGGCAATGTCAAGGTGCCTTTCTGGCTGCAGCCAGACAAGTATTATGCAGGCGCGGCCTGGTACATGAAAACCGTGGAAATACCGAAGGAATGGAAAAACAGGCACATAGAGCTGTTTCTCGAACGGTGCCACTGGGAGACGCGCGTATGGGTGGACGGCACCGAAGCAGGCCTGCAAAACAGCCTTGCCACGCCGCATGTCTATGACCTTACGAAGCTGCTGACGCCGGGCGTGCACACCATTGCCGTCAGGGTGGACAACCGTGTGAAAGACATCGATCCGGGCATCAATTCGCACAGCATCACCGACCACACACAGAGCAACTGGAACGGGATTGCGGGCAAAATAATGCTGACGGCAAAACCTGAAATTTTCATTGAAGAGATGCGCATTTTCCCCGACGTGGCCAACGGCACGGCAACGGTCAGGGGCGTGGTGAAAAATGTAACCGGCGAAGACAGTCATGGAAAAATGACCATTTTTACCAAACTCAACACACCCGCGGCTGATCCGCAACAGAAGGCGGTCGATGAAGAAATCGCCATTCCGCAAGGCGCAAGTTCTTTTGAGTTTGAAATTAATTTCGGCGATGAGCTGGGTCTTTGGGATGAGTTTTACCCGAATCTCTACTCCATGACCCTGCGACTGGAGACCGATGCCGGAACCCATGAGAAAAAAGGCATTTTCGGCATGCGCGAGTTCAGGGCAGAGGGCACACGCTTTGCCATCAACGACCGCCCCGTGTTTTTGCGCGGCACACTCGACTGTGCCATTTTTCCCAAAACGGGATACCCCCCTGTCGATACCGCTTCGTGGAAAAAGATCATAAAAACGTGCAAATCTCATGGGCTCAACCACATACGGTTCCATTCGTGGTGCCCGCCCGAAGCAGCTTTTGCGGCGGCCGATGAGTTGGGGTTTTATTTTCAGGTGGAATGCTCCTCATGGGCCAACCAGTCATCGAGCATCGGCGACGGCAAGCCCATCGACCAATGGATCCGCGATGAAAGCGAGCGGATCGTGAAAGCTTACGGGAACCATCCTTCGTTTGTCATGATGGCTTACGGCAATGAACCCGCAGGCCGCAACCGCAGCCACTACCTGACGGATTTTGTGAGTTACTGGAAAAGCAAAGACAACCGCCGCGTTTATACGGGCGGCGCCGGCTGGCCGGTGTTGATGGAAAATGACTATCACAACATTCCGCAGCCGCGCATTCAGGGCTGGGGCGAAGGGCTCCGCAGCATCATCAACAGCACACCGCCCAACACGGAGTTCGACTGGTCTGATAAGATCGGGCCGTACGATGTGCCGGTGGTCAGTCATGAGATAGGGCAGTGGTGCGTCTATCCCAACTTTCGTGAAATCGAAAAATACGACGGGGTACTGAAGCCGAGGAATTTTGAGATATTCCGCGACATGCTCAACGCCAACGGTATGGGGCATCTTGCCGACAGCTTCCAACTGGCGTCGGGCAAGCTGCAGGCGCTGTGCTATAAGGCAGAGATCGAAGCGGCGCTCCGTACACCCCGGTTTGCGGGTTTTCAGCTCCTCAGCCTGCAGGATTT
>WGED01000394.1 GCA_015492915.1 Cyclobacteriaceae bacterium | reverse complement strand
ACTTTGCAGGTAAGGGTACTTAAGGAATCATTCTGAAAAAATATTGCTTTTTTGTCATGATTTTTGCACATTCTTAAGCTCAAAAAATTTCGTGAAGTGCAGTAGCAGGGCAAAAAAGCATGCCAAAAAAATTTTATTGAATTTTATATCTGCGGACTTACACCCACGGCTATAATTATGTCGCTCCTACGGAGTTTTTTTCAAACTTAATTGGAATTAATTATAAATGCATCTGCCTTTTCACCTACCTTTAGATTGCTATGCTATGGTCATTGGATTTTGAACAATTGCAATCACAAAAAGTGATACCTTCTGAAGCCTTCCATGGCTTCATACTCAGCCAGGCCCAGGTGATCAAATAATTGCGCCAGTCCCCAGAATTCGCGTTCGTCTGTTCCCGGAAACAAAGCTGAGTCTTTCTGTGACTGATGCTTGAAGATGGCCTTTCGCTTATTCATCAGCTCGTCGGGGCTCATGGGCACGGCAGAGGGTTCCACGGCGCTGCGAAAAGCCTGCTCCAACCACGTCTGGCATTTCCATGAGAAAACAGTAATTTTTGACTGCGGAAATATACGGTGCACGGGTGGCGGTCTGGAAGAGGCACAGGAGGAACTGCGAAAAACAGTCTCCCAAATCAGAGCAGCAGGTTATTTCACGATGGTCTTTGGTGGCGGCACGAAGTGGCCTGGCCGCACCATGCTGGCCTTGCTGACGCCTTGCCAGAAGAAAGAATAGGCATCATCAATTTCGACGCCCACTTCGATCTGCGTAAGCCTGAGAACGGCCCGTCCTCAGGCACGCCATTTTATCAGATAGCCGAATACAACATAGCCGCGGGCAAGCCTCTTTTGACTATTTCTGCATCGGTATACAGCAACAGAGCAACACCAAAGCGTTGACAGGGCACATAAACTCGGCGTGCAGTACATCCCCGCCATGGAAATTGGGGAAAATTCAATGGAAAAAAATATGCTCAAACTCATGGGATTTATAGAGCAAGCCGACAGCATCCACCTCACCATCTGTCTCGATGTGTTCGATCAGGCCTTTGCCCCGGAGGTCAGCGCGCCTGCAGCTGCAGGACTGCTCCCCATCACGCATTGACATTCATCAGGGATATCATGCGGAGCGGCAAAGTGGTCGGCGCGAACATTGCCGAACCCAATTCGACGAATGTATTGAATTCCTTATTGAAGCTATTCTCGTATATAACGAGGAAATTGACAAACTATACATTCCATTGCTGTTTCTAATTAGGCACTCACTCGAATTAGCATTAAAAAGAAACATCATTGAGGTTCAGAAAATTTCTAATCTTATTAACTCAAAAGACTATTCTACTGAACACTCATTAGCAACCTTGTACAACTGTTATCTCGATTTTTTAAATAAAATAGAAGATCAGTGTACCTGCCATATTAGATGAGACAGTACACCAACTAGAAGTTTTTCCGATACCCAGTGGATAATAAAGGCAAAACACATCAAGTCCCTATAGCCAAAATCAACTTCATCAAACTTTTGAAACTTTATTATTTTTCAGGTCCATTTATTACCTTCACTAATGTCGTCTTACTTAATGGATGACGGAATCTTATGAAATCCACAAAATCGAGTAGACAGTTGACAGTCGAATGATCAACAATGCGCCTCTACCTGTAAAAGAGAGCCTACATTTAGCCACCGGAACATTGTATAAGATAGGGGTCTGGTGAGCATTTGTTGTAAATTGAAAGATTATTACTTCAAAATATTGGCATGTAAAATAGTCACACCACTAAGCTTTTTACCAAAAAAGCCTTACAACCATGAATAAAATACAAAAGTTAAACTTCGATACGGTTGACGATTTTCTCGATCACCTGCCGGACCACGAGAGAAAAATCGTAGACTGCCTGCGACGTATCATTTTTGACTGCATCCCGGGCTGCACGGAAAAACTCGCATACAATGTCCCGTTCTATTATCGGCATGCAAGAATATGCTTTATCTGGCCCTCCTCGATCCCCTGGGGCAGGGTGAAACCCAATGGTGTACAACTGGGGTTTTGCAACGGCAATTTGCTCATTGACGATGCCGGCTACCTTGAAAAAGGCGACAGAAAACAGGTTTACACCAAAACTTTCACATCTGTCAAAGATATTGACGTTGACATGGTGAGGACATACATCTTTGACGCGGTAGCAATCGACGAACAAATAAGAAAAAATAAAAGAGCATGGACATAGTCGGCTGACGGTCAAATAACCGACAGTATGCCCTGCATGCCAATGGCAGGCCGCCTCATATTTATCCTCTTGATTAATTACCGTACTTTCACCCCTCGGTATCTCTATGTATCTTCGATACAACGCACCTGCCGGCAAGGCAGGTAAATTCCTGAGTGATGAAGTCCGAAGCTGTTTCAAAAGTTAACTGTTTTCATGAAATTATCTTATTTCTCTTTGTATAGCTTTGAGTCTTCTTTGTATATCGCTGTGCACCAGCCAATTAGGCTATAACACAAAGTTGCACTCCGTGGAGTATCCCACGGAGGAGACACAAAGTACCACTGAGACTTTTGGGTTTAAATGTATATTAAATGAGCATATCCTGAAATGTTCAAACATACGGACAATCATAAAAACATTTTTCTCAAAACGCTTTGAAGCTGTTCCCTATATTCGGTAACTTCAACTCTCCGCCTCCGCCGGACACAGGGAAAGATCAATAATAACCATGGAAAAACAATGAAAATAGCTGTAGCACAGTTTGAGCCGAAAGATGGAGACAAACAGTATAATCTGTCAATAATCCGGAAGCTGACCGAAAGGGCAAAAGCGAGCGGAGCAGATCTGATCAGTTTTCACGAAATGTCGGTGACTGCCTATACTTTTACCAAAGACTTAAGCCTTGAGGAGATGACATCCCTGGCCGAGGAAGTGCCTGTCGGAGAGAGCACAAAGCAGTTAATAAATATTTCCACAAAGTATAATATCCCCGTATTGGCCGGTCTGGTGGAGAAAGAAGGCGAAAAAATATATAATACCTACATCTGCGTAACGAAGGACGGGCTTATCGCCAGGCATCGGAAATTGCATCCGTTTATCAATAAATATTTGTCGGCCGGAGATGAATATTGCGTATTCGACCTGCTTGGATGGAAATGCGGAATTCTGATTTGCTATGATAACAATGTGATCGAAAATGTACGGGCGACAGCCATTCTGGGAGCGGAATTGATCTTTGCGCCGCATGTGACGGGATGCACACCATCTGCAATGCCGGGCAGGGGTTACGTGGAAGACAGGTTTTGGCAAAACAGGGAAGATGATCCCGTTTCATTGCGAATGGAGTTTGACGGCCCAAAAGGCAGAGGTTGGTTAATGCGATGGTTGCCGGCCAGGGCATATGACAATGG
>WGED01000393.1 GCA_015492915.1 Cyclobacteriaceae bacterium | reverse complement strand
GTTTAGGTACATAAGCGTACCAACCTTTCTTTATTTTGGGTATGCTGTTTCGTTTGATTAACTGCTGTACGGTACTTTCAGAAACTCCGTATTTGTTTTGTACCTCTGTTAAGGTGTAACAGTCTTTAATATCAAACGCCCCTGCCTGTTTCCATTCGTTGAGGTCTTTTATTTGCTGTTCAGGTATTTCAGGCTTTCCGGTTTCTTTATGGTTCAATAGTTTGTTAAGTGCTGAACGCTTAATTATGGTACGGCTTCTAATCTTTACTTTATTCAGGTCGCCTTGCTCAATCAATCGGTAAACAGTACGCCTGCTAATTCCAACCAACTGGCATACTTCATTGATACTTAAAAACTCTTTTGCTTTCAGTTGCTCAATAGGTTGGTTTTTCACTCGTGTGGTTTCAGAGTTTGATTGCTTAACCTTTTCGGCACGTTTACGGGCTTTGTATGCTGCCTTACTGCATTTGTCCGAACAGTATTTGGTTACTGTTGTCCGGGCTGTAAACTCCCTGCTACAATACTGACAAATTCTCTGTACCTTAATATTACTACTCATTTTGTGCCTTAGCGTGCCTTAGTGTGCCAATATGTGCCTATGTGTGCCACAATTACCCCAAAAAAACGTTTTGAGGTACAAATAAGCCCTGCAAAACGTAGTAAGGTACAATAAAGGTACAAATTTGTACCTTACAACGCAAAACATCACAAAACATTTATTAATATTGCGTCAATGAAAAGCATTGAAAAACAGGCTTTTACATTATTTTTAATATGTTTATTGATTATTTATTTTGTGGCGGTTACTTTCCGATACAGAACTTGCTGAAGATATTCCCCAGCAGGTCATCGGTTGTAATCTCTCCGGTGATCTCGCCAAGGTGATGGAGTGCCTGACGGATATCGAGCGCCAGCAGATCGCCGGATATGCCCTCTCCGATGCCTTTCAGCACATCATCCAGGGCTTGTTGGGTGTTGGTCAGGCTTTCGATATGGCGCAGGTTGGTAACGATGGTGTCGCCTGTGATGAAGTCATCGAGGTGCACGATCTTTAACAATTTCTTTTTGAGGGTATCAATGTTGGCTTCGGTAGCCGCAGAAATGAAAATAACTTCAGGATATTGCTCCTGTAGTTGCCCAAGGATGTTTTTGTCCAGCTTATCGGTCTTGTTGGCAGCGATAAGATAGGGGATGTTAAGTTTGTCAAGTTTTTCTTTAGTCTCACCGATTTCCTTATCCAAAGCGTCAGTGGCGTCGACAAGATAGATGATCACGGATGCCGTTTTCATTTTCTCTTTGGTTTTCTGTAAGCCGATGGCCTCAATGCTGTCTTTTGCTTCCCTGATTCCTGCCGTATCAATAAACCTGAAGCTGATTCCTTCGATATGAATTACGTCTTCGATCACATCGCGGGTGGTGCCGGGAATGTCGGACACGATGGCCTTTTCTTCTTCAAGCAGCGTATTCAGGAGCGTCGATTTGCCCGTATTTGGCTTACCTGCTATCACGGTCGGCACCCCGTTTTTTATGGCATTGCCCACACTGAAGCTGTCAATAAGCCTTGATATCTCATGCTGAATGTTTTGGATCAGACTCACTAGCTCACCGCGATTCGCGAATTCGACGTCCTCCTCAGCGAAGTCGAGTTCCAGCTCGATGAGTGAGGCAAAGTGTATCAGTTCGTTGCGCAGATGTTTTATTTTTTTGGAAAAACCGCCACGCATCTGATTCATGGCTGCCATGTGGGTGGCTCTGGAATCGGCGCTTATCAAGTCGGCAACAGCCTCTGCCTGTGCCAGGTCAAACCTTCCATTGAGAAAAGCGCGCTTTGTGAACTCTCCGGGTCTGGCCAACCTCGCACCATGAGAAATCAGCAGTTTTACGAGTTCCTGGAGGATGAAGGGGGAGCCATGGGTTGATATTTCGACAACATTTTCTTTTGTGTATGAACGGGGAGCCTTGAACAGGGAAACCACCACTTCATCGAGCACAGTACCCTCTTTTACTATTTGGCCATAATGAATGGTATGTGAAGATTGCCTGGTGAGATCCTTGCCTTTGAAAATATTGTTTGCTATTTCAATCGCATTTTCACCACTCAGCCTCACTACTCCGATTGCGCCAATGCCCTGCGGTGTCGCAATGGCTACGATGGTGTCGTCAAAATCTTCTGCGAGTTTTGAGATCAATTGAGAGAGAGGCCTTTTTTATTTAGGAACTGTTCGTATGTAGTCGTTTTGTAATGATCTTTTCCGATAAATTCGAGTATCGGCAGCAGCTTTTCCGGCGGATAGTAGCCGGGGAGGGGAGAGATCAGATTAAGATTCTCATCAAGGAATACGGACGTGGGGTAGCTCAGTTTGCCTTGCATGAGCACTGCTGCAAGTTCGTGATAGCCGCGGCTTCCTTGTGCAACAAATTTGAAAGTCTGACCCTTGAAATTGACTTCTTTTTTCCCCTCAGCGTCAAATTTAACGGCGTAATAATCTGTATTCAGGGTATTGATAATATTTTTATCTGTAAAGGTCTTTTTATCCATCACCTTGCACCAGCCGCACCAATCGGTGTACATATCGATGAATATTTTTCTTGGTTCCTGTTTCACAAGCGCCTGGACCTCTTCGATCGTGTGCCATTTGACGGTAGGTGCTTCCTGTGCAAAAGCATTGTATTCGAGTGCAATAACGAGTATGAATACAAACAGTATTTTGTTGACCTTGGATAACATAGTGTTGATTTTCTTTAATGTGCCATTCGGCATTTCCGGTTATTTACATATACAGAACGCAAAATTACAACAAAAGATTGAATCATTTGTTCTTATTCGCCTGCATTATCACATAGCCGACAAAATGCCGGTATTTTCATTCGGTGATCACAAGCAGGTTGTCGGCGGCCTGCCTCGAAATATTTACCTTTTTTTCATGGTCGATCTCGATTTCCATCGATCCGTCATATTCGATCTTGTCGAGTATTCTGATTTTGCTGCCTATTTTCATGCCCAGCTTGTCAAGGTAATTGAGAAATACATCACCCGTATCCTTCATCGAGACCAGCTGGCAGGTGGTTCCGATTTCCAATTCGGAAAGGATCGATCGCGGTTTGAGGGAGATGACACCATCCTCATCGGGGATCGGATCGCCGTGCGGATCGTATTTAGGATAATCGAGGAATTTATCAAGCCGGCTGATGAGCAGGGGAGACTTTACGTGCTCGAGTTGTTCGGCAATTTCATGCACCTCATCCCAGTGAAATTTCAGTTTGTTGACCAGAAAGACTTCCCAAAGGCGATGCTTGCGGATTATGTGTAAAGCGATCTTTTTTCCTTCTTCGGTGATGTTTACTCCCTGATATTTCACATGTGTGATCACGCCTTTGTCCGCCAGTTTATTGATCATGTCGCTCACGGAGGCCGGTTTCGTATTTAGGCGTTGTGCGATGGCATTGGTGGAGACCTGTTGCTGCCCGGCGGAGGAAAGGTGATAGATGGTTTTGAGATAATTCTCTTCGGCTAAACTTAATTCCTGCATGGTTGCAATTTTGGGTAAAAGTAATAAATTTAGGTTAATCTAAAAAACAGGTATTGTGAGAGTTATTTATGAAAAACCGCCGATTTCTCATGATTACGCGTAGGTTTATGCCAGCTAAAAATATTTTTCGGCGAGACTAATCATTTCAGAAGCTTTTCAGCAAGGCGAATCAGTTTCTCTCCTTCATCCTTCCATAAATAGTTTGTAGCAAGATTCCGCCCATAAAATTTTTGTTTTAGCTGATCAGCGGAAGGCAGTTCTTCAGAATGGAAATTATATATAATTCCTGCATTATTTTCTTCGATGAGGCTGTTCCAGGCGTTATTTGGTGAAATGATCAAGGGCGTTTCGAGCGACAGGCATTCATATAGTTTTGTTGGAATACGTCCTTTTATGCTCTTGTTGTCATGGTATGGCATCAGGCAGAAATGGGCCTCGGATAATGATTTAATTATCTGTGTATGAGAAACTAATGATTCTACACCTTCAGTTTTAATGTAATCCTTGTTGCGGGCAAGCTCTATGACTTTTTGCCTCATTTTTTTATCCGGTGCATAGCCGATAATAAGCAGTTGCACCCGGGGCATTATATGTTTCAATTTATGGATAAAGTCGATGGCATCGAATATCCCGTAATGAACGGCAATGGTACCGGTATAAACAAATATGATTTTATCATCTCGTCTGCCGGAGTAGTGTTGTAAATTGTCTGGAATAATTGCTTTATTTTCAAGTACTTGTGATCTTGAATTTGCGAACCTCAGTTGTTGTTTATATACCTTTTCGGCGAGGAAAAAATAATTGACAAACGGTGCAGAAAGCTTTTCAATTAATCTAATACTCCAAGCCAGGGGATAGCTTGCCAACATCGGATAAGCACCACTGTACAAGACATTTCGGTAGTAATTTTCCTGAATATCGTAAATGACTTTTGTGCCAAATATTATTCTGTATAGAATCATAACAGACAGTAACTCAGCACATGTGACTATGATCAGTTGAGGTTTTACTTTAAGTATTATTTGAAAAACCTTCACAGGCGCCCAAAGCCTGCGGATACTCAGTCTTCCGAAATTGAATACGGGATAAAAAGAAATGTTCGGATGACGGGGAATTTTTTTTGACCAAAAACCTATGATATTTATGGCATATTTATTTGTATTGCCGAGCGAAAGGGCAGTCTTTTCGTAATTGCGCGTATCATCTACGGGCTTCAGAACGGAAACTATTGCGACTACCTTTTTACTCATTTTGCCAATTTATTCAATTCAAAACTAACATTGATTTAATGGAACTGAAAGAAATTATAGAAAAGGCCTGGGACAACCGTGAACTTTTGAAGGATAAGGAGACAGTTATTGCCGTAAAGACGATTATTGAAGACCTCGATCGGGGCCAGATACGTGTTGCCGAACCAGATGGTGACGGTTGGAAAGTGAATGAATGGATCAAGAAAGCGGTGATCCTGTATTTTCCGATCCAGCCGATGCAAAGGGTGTCGGTCGGTCCTTTTGAATTTCATGATAAAATCAAGCTCAAATCCGGCTACGATCAAAAAGGCGTCCGCGTAGTGCCGCATGCCATAGCCCGTTATGGCGCCTATATTTCCAAAGGTGTAGTGATGATGCCTTCCTACATCAATATTGGTGCGTATGTCGATGAGGGCACGATGGTAGATACGTGGGCTACGGTGGGTAGCTGTGCGCAGATCGGTAAAAATGTGCATCTGAGCGGCGGCGTAGGCATCGGTGGTGTGCTGGAGCCGGTACAGGCTGCCCCGGTGATTGTGGAAGACGGGGCTTTCATCGGCTCGCGTTGCATACTTGTTGAGGGGATAAGGATAGGCAAAGAAGCAGTGTTGGGTGCTAATGTTACGCTGACTGCAAGCAGCAAAATCATCGATGTGACGGGCCCCGAACCTGTGGAATACAAAGGATATGTTCCCGAAAGGGCGGTGGTGATACCCGGGTCGTTCACTAAAAAATTTCCTGCAGGTGAATATAATGTGAACTGTGCAATCATCATCGGTCAGCGCAAGGCAAGTACGGATCTGAAGACATCACTCAATGATGCATTGCGCGAAAATAATGTATCGGTATGATGTGGTCTGCTAGTGTTGAGTAGCCAGTAAGTGGTCATTTTTGCCTCCCGGCAATTATTCTGTTCCAAAACCTTACATCTACCGTGGATTATTCGGGGGCAGGTGGGTGCAGTTATCCGATTAAAAAGGTATTTTTGGCACTGAATTTCACATTTAATCGAAATAAAATAAGAAATACCGATCGGCCCAACCGAAAGCAAATATCATTTTCATGAAAATTAAGCATATTTTTTTCTTCATTACCGCCGCAATGCTCTACGCCTGTCAGGGAGGCAGCACCATTGAGGGAGACAGGTATTTTGAGCAGAAAAATTATAAAAAAGCCATAGAAGCCTACAATGAATATTTGAAACTGCATCCACGCCATGTTAAAACAATCTATAATCGTGGACGCTGTTATCAGGAACTGGGTGAATATGACAAAGCGCTTGAGGATTTTAATAAAGTCGTTAAACTCGATCCGAAAAATAAGCATGCATTACTCAGTATCGGGCAGGAAATGTATCGCCGGGGTAATTATAAAATGACGAAATTTTATTGTGAGAATGTGCTTGAACGTGACCCCAATGATGCGATGGCCCATTACCTTTTGGCGCGGGCTTACCATAAATCGGGAAGCCTCCGCGATGCTTTGCAACATTATAATAAGGCCTCCAATATTGATCCGACATTTGGAGAAGTGTATTACCACCGGAGTGCGATCAAGTTTCTGATGAAACAGAAAAAAGCGGCATGTGCGGATCTTCAGAAAGCAGTCAACCTGAAAGTGGAAGGTGCAAAAAAGGCATATCAAAAGAATTGCCGGTAACTTTTAAAGAAGTTCACTTCAACCCAAAATTCTCACCAGGATTTCGTAATGAGAGGTTAAAGTACAACTTGTCCCGCCAGGGCGGGAAGAAAATCAGCACGTTTGATGAGGAGATAATGCACTATTATGG
>WGED01000392.1 GCA_015492915.1 Cyclobacteriaceae bacterium | reverse complement strand
CCTATGAAGACCTGAAGGAAATGATCATCCCCGGCAATACATTCGATAATCCTTATGTACACGGCAAGGCAATCATGGCCGCGGGATATTCCTTCATTTCCATGAGTGATGAGGCATTTTCAGATCCGAGGACAGATACAGGGCCTTACAAGGCGGTGGATGTGATCTTTGGCGAAGAAAAAACGACAGAAACTCATGAGGGCGTCAAATACACGGTTTTTGACGAGGCCATGCAGGCAAAACTTAAGGAATTCACAACAAAAGGAGGAAATCTGTTTATGTCAGGCGCCTATGTCGGCACGGACCATATTCTCAGAGGGGATTCGGCGACGGCCATTTTTGCCGGAGAGGTATTGCACTTCAGGTGGATAACCAACCACGCCGTGAGAAAGGGGGTATTCTATGCCGTGGATGAAGCAAAGGGGATGTTTGATGGCAGGTGGTCGTTCAACACGGACTTTCATCCTGAGATCTACAAGGTGGAAGCGCCCGATGCCATTGTGCCGGAAGGCGATGAGGCGATCACGGCTTTTCGCTATGGCGAGACCAACGCGAGTGCGGGTATCCTGTACTATGGAAAATACAAATGTGTGGTGCTGGGTTTTCCTTTTGAGACGGTCATGGGTGATAAGGAGCGCAATGCACTGATGAAGCAGGTGCTTGAGTTTTTTAGTAAATAAGCCGGAAGCTGGCAGGGTGAAGACGGGAGTCGGGAGTCAGAAGACAGGAGACGGAAGACAGGAATGAAAATTTTCGGACTGAAAGAGTAGGGAAATTAAAAACGAAATTTAAAATCTACGGAAAACTATGAATGTGACATGCTTTATCGCGGGGGCCGAAAAGGCCGATCTGCAGAAAACCATTAATGAACTGAACAGCTCGGGCCTGACGGATAAGGTGTTCGTTGTGAGCTCTGAAAAGCCTGATATTGAGGATGTTGAATGGATAGAAGGCGATGGCTTTCAGTCCACCGCAGCTATCAGACACGTAGCAGAAAAAGCCACGGGCGACTTTGCTCTTTTCTATACCAAATCCCTGCCGTTGCGCATGAGCCAGTACGGCCTGGAGCGTATGGTGCGGATGGCCTCCGACGCTGAGACCGGTTTGTTTTACGCAGATCATTACGAGCTGAAAAACAGCGAGTTGCAAAAGCATCCTGTGATCGATTATCAGGAGGGCAGCCTCCGCGATGATTTTGATTTCGGCTCGGTGCTCCTCTTCAAAACAGAAGCCCTGAAAAATGCCGCAAAAGCCATGGATCATGATTATCTGTATGCGGGCTTGTACGATCTGCGGCTGCGCGTGTCAAGGCATCACCGCATCGCGAGGCTGCCCGAATATCTTTACACGGAAGTGGAAACCGACACACGGAAATCAGGCCAGAAGCAGTTTGACTATGTGGACCCGAAGAACAGGGCCGTGCAGATAGAGATGGAACAGGCCTGCACGGCGCACCTGAAGCGCACAGGCGCCTGGCTGGAGCCGAAATTCAAAAACGTCACTTTCGACATGGAGATCTTCCCGGTGGAAGCTTCAGTGATCATCCCCGTAAAAAACAGGGTGAAAACCATCGGCGATGCCATCGGCTCCGTGCTCCGGCAGCAGACCGATTTTGAATTCAATGTCATTGTCGTCGATAATTATTCGACAGACGGCACCACGGAGCTGATCAGTGATTTCGCCAAAAAAGACAAAAGGGTGATCCATGTGATCCCCGACAGGAAGGACCTCGGCATAGGAGGATGCTGGAATGTGGGCGTGCACCATGAACTTTGCGGAAAATTTTCCATTCAGCTCGACAGTGACGACATGTACATCGATGAGCATGTGCTCACAAAGATCGTCAATGCCTTTTACGCGCAGCACTCCGCCATGGTCATCGGCGCCTATCAGATCGTCAATTTTGACCTTGAGGAGATACCTCCGGGACTGATCGACCACAAGGAGTGGACGCCCGACAACGGCAGAAACAATGCGCTGCGTATCAATGGGTTGGGCGCTCCGAGGGCATTTTTTACACCGCTGTTGCGCGATATCAAGGTGCCCAATTCGAATTACGGGGAGGATTATGCGCTGGTGCTCATGTTCAGCCGCTACTACAGGATCGGCAGGATTTACGAATCGCTGTACCTCTGCCGCCGCTGGGAGGACAACTCCGACGCCGAGCTCGACATTCCGCGACTCAATGAGAACAACCTGTACAAAGACAGGATCAGGACCATCGAGCTGTGGGCGCGGCAACAGTATGTCGCCGCGGGACAGCCCGTGTGATTGATGGATTTCAGGTGATTTTTAACCGAAAAATCTTCACTGACAGGGTTAGAGGCTGTCTCAATAGTTCTCTTTCACGCAAAGACGCTAAGATTTAATATATTGTGTATCAAAGTGTTAACTTAGCGAGCTTTGCAGCTTAGCGTGAAATATTTATAAATTATCCCTTTATGAGACAACCTCTTTGGAATCGTGAGATTATTTTAGTTTGAATTAATAAAGAAACAGAATACTGAAATTCTGAAATGAATTCAGAATGACCATTTAGAGAATGACTGATTTTTCAAAACAAGCGAGGCAACTCATCGCCGAACAGCGCAGGGAATGGCCCCTGGCCAAAGCCAATTATAACGGCCTGAAGAAGGTAAAAACCAAAGTGTTCACCACTGGCGGCTTTGAGCTCATGGTACAGTTCAACCCTGAGCGCATCAGGTCATCGGCAGCCAAAGTTGATAAAAAGTCCATAGAGGCCAGACCGTGCTTTCTGTGCAGCGGCGATCTGCCCCCCGAGCAGCGGGGGCTGCCTTTTCATGAGCAATACACGATTCTGGTCAACCCTTTTCCCATCTTCAGCGAGCACCTCACCATTCCCCATGTCGATCATATCGATCAGCGTATAGACGGGAAATTCGGTGATATGCTCTTGCTTGCCGAGGCATTGGATGACTTTGTCGTCTTTTACAACGGGCCTAAGTGCGGCGCTTCTGCGCCCGATCATTTCCACTTTCAGGCAGGCATCAAAGGCCTGATGCCCGTGGAGCGGGATTTTTCCATCGGGCGTTTCACGACGGAGATAAAGATCGGCAATGGCGTTTCCGTGCATGGCTGGGCTGGATATGCGCGAAGCCTGCTCACCCTTACGGGGAATGACAGGGAGCAATTAATGTCGAAATTTCATGAGTTTTTGACGATTTTTTCCGCCATGCAACCGGAGGAGTCCGAGCCGATGCTCAACATCCTGACCTATGTGCAACAGGGCGCGTGGGTGGTGCATATTTTCCCGCGCAAGCGACACCGCCCGCGGCAGTATTTTAAGGAGGGCGACAAGCAGATCCTGCTCAGTCCTGCTTCCGTTGACCTCGGCGGTGTGCTCATCACGCCGCGGGAAGAAGATTTTAATAAAATAACAGAGGAGGATATTTTCGACATTTTCTGGCAGGTTTGTGCGAAACAGGAAGATTTGGATAGGCTGGTGGAGGTGTTGGGGGGAAGGGGCCAGGTTCTGGGTATTAAGTTCTAGGGGGTGGCGGGCAGAATGAATTCCCACAGCATAAAATATCCGTCTTCGTGCATCGGACATCGGACAAAAAAATAATCATATGAATAAAAAAAATATTCCCAATATCACAGTCGGTATCCTTTCGGACAATCCCATCAGGTTTACTCTGCGTGGAAAATATCAATATTCTCATGAAGGATTCATCGAGGGCTCATGGAAAGCTTTTGCAGACGGCAATACCATAAAACTGACAAGCGGTGAAAATACACTTCGTTTACCGGAAGGCACTGTTTTGGAGCCGGCAACAGACGAATGCTCCTTTACCCTACACGAGGTGGTGATCGGCGTCGGGTTCCATTGGGAGCGCAAGGAAGACCAGGTCTTCGGCGGAGCGCTGAAGCTCATCATAGAAGAGGGGAAAGTCACGGCCATTAATGTGTTGCCGCTGGAGGATTATCTCGTCAGTGTAATTTCGTCGGAAATGAGCGCTGCCTCCTCGCCCGAATTGCTCAAAGCCCATGCGGTCATATCGCGGAGCTGGCTGCTGGCACAGATCGAAAAAAACAAATCCCTGGAACAGAAAGGTGAGGATTATCAGACGGTTACCGAAACGGAAACCGAACACCTCCGCTGGTACGACTGCGAAGATCATGAACATTTCGATGTCTGTGCCGATGACCATTGCCAGCGCTATCAGGGTATCACGCGCGCCTCCACGCCGGAGGTGGAAAAGGCAATTGCCGACACTTTCGGTGAAGTGCTCACCTTCGATCATAAGATCTGCGATGCGCGTTTCTCCAAATGCTGTGGAGGCGTGACGGAGGTGTTCGAAAATGTCTGGGAGCCGGTACATCACCCTTATCTGCAAAAAATTATCGACAATGACAGCATCCCCGAAGGCTATGACCTGGAACTGAAAAATGAAAATGCCGCAAGATCATGGATTTTGGGCAATCCGGAAGCCTTTTGCAATACAAACGACAAAGAAGTGCTTGCGCAGATCCTCAATGATTATGATCAGGAGACCAACGATTTTTATCGCTGGAAGGTGCGCTACGGGCAGGAGGAATTAAGCGAACTGGTAAAAAGAAGGACAGGCATTGATTTCGGGCTGATCATGGAGCTGGTGCCGGTGGAGCGTGGAGAGTCGGGCAGGCTCATCAGGCTGAAGATCGTTGGCGAAAAGCGCACCATGACCATCGGCAAGGAGCTGGAG
>WGED01000391.1 GCA_015492915.1 Cyclobacteriaceae bacterium | reverse complement strand
GTGCATATTCATCCTTGTCCGGATCGGGCTCGGCTATGGGATATTTATCAATATATGCATCGCGAAAATCACCAATACCTTTGATCAGTTTCAGCCACTGGCGTCCCATCTGCAACCGCAAATCCAATGCGACCGCCTGGTCGCCAATGGTAAAATTAAAATGGCGCTGCTCCACTTTTGCCTCGAGCGGCACCGATTCGTCAAACGACTGAACCGGTTTCTTGTCAGCCTGGTATTTGGTGAGCCTTGTCGTATCCACATGAATTTTGGAGAATATCGGCGAGCCTGCATCGTCCCCTTTGAACTCCCCCATCTGCCACTGTCGCGTCAGCATCCAGAGCGCATCGCGTACTTCCGCTTTCAGCGACCGGTCAAAATCATCGGTCCGCGGCCGCGACTCCAGCCTGTTCCACATTGTGATCACAGGCAATGCCTTTATTTTCAGTTCCCGGCGAATATCCTCAATCGCCACATATTCATTGCTAACTGCCATTTTCCTTCAGCGTTAGGTGTAAATTATTGTTATAGGCAAAATTCATTGACGGCGCTACGGGCCTCACCGTGCTACTGGACACGATGGCAGGCAAAAACCGCGCATAAGCGCTGTCATCCACCTGATCGGGCTCTATGGCCCTTTTTCTCGCCATATCCATGGTTTCGATCACCGTATCGACCAAATCATTCCACTGCCATGCGCCCCTGAAGTCCGTCGGCATGGCCAGCAGCATCACCTGTGGCGGTTCGCTGTTCGGACGGTCATAGTGGAAAGTGATGCCCGCCGTCTCCTCTCTGGAAGGGATCAGCTCGGTCCACTCATCTACCAGCAGACCGCATTGACTTTTTGTTTTGTCAAAAGGCTGCGAATAATAAGCCGTGTAGCAGAGCTTATCTTCCGTGATTTCATAGTCTTCCGGATATTCAAGCGCGGCCCAGTGGTCACTTTCCTTGTAGGGCAACTGGACAGGCTGCAACGGAAGGCCGTCCTTGCCGAAGGCTTCCGTGAGAAAAACGATATTTTCCCAATGATGCATTTTCTCCCTCACCCTTGCCAAGCCGTACAACCAGTCATCCAATGGAAAATCGACGTTTTTTATGTTGACCTGATAATCCAGCAACTGTGCCGTATCGCCAAGGGATTTTGCCCATTCATCACCCTGGTCAGCGCTGATGGAAAACTCATGAACCATCACGAAATCGTCCCCGAACAGGACTTTACCGGCATTGACCAGGGCTTCCACTTTTTTCTTCGGATCGGTTGCATTGTCATGAACGGTCACAAAGTCACCGGCCTTTTTTACCCTCGCATCGATATCTTTGGCCAGACTGCCCAAAGAAGCGGCCATATCGGAAGCAAACCGGATGATCTGCTCCTCAATGGGTTTCAGGTCAAATTCATCATAATCAATGGCCGTAAGGGGCAACTGCCCGTTCAGTCCGTCGTAAAGCGCCTTGATGGTTGTGGTCAATGCTAAGCGGATGGATTTCAAGGCGTCAAGTTTGGTCGTAAAGGTGTTTCTCTTTGCATTAAGAATGGTCTGATAGGCTCCTGCCGTCGCAGGGATGGGATTGGTGCTGGCAGTGCTGATCTCCATTTCGGCACCAATCATCAGATCGATCTTTTCCTGATCCGTGGCAGCCGCCGCCACGTCTGCCATAATAGCATCAAAGCGGTTGAGCTTGTTCTCCAGCCGTTCCACCGTATCGCCGATGTTTTTTATGACAAACCGGTAAATATTGGCCTTCCCGTCATATACCTGCCCTATTGCTGCCAGCGGGAGACCGAAATTATGTGCTTTTTTCATGACTGTCAGGGCATCATTCGCCCATCCGTCCACATTATTGATCAACTGCGGTACATTCACGGGGTCAGCATCCGTCATGAGAGAAATGGTGGTCTTAAGGGCCTCAGCGGTCGCTTTAACGGCATTCAGTTCAACGATATTAGCGGTGATTCGCTGCTTGTCCAAAAACCACTCATTTTTCATGGATTCCTTTTCTTCGGCAGGCCTTGACACATCCTGTGCTTCCAGCGGCCTGGCGCCCATGACGATGCTCCGCAGGCTGCCCACCAGCGGTGAGGCCTCGAAAAAGTTGTATTTTCCCGTGATCTTTTCCAGATACCTGATATTAACCTTCGCATCGGGCCTGATTGAAAAATTATCGAAAAGATAGTGTAGAATGAGCTCATCGAGTTTTCCCATCGCCTGCTCCATCTCTATGTCAAGCATGAACATCAGGTCGATCGGTTGTATTTTCAGGTCCTGAAGCGAGATGGTCACTGCTTTATCAGCTTTAGAGCCATGGTCATAATACACCACCCTGCACGCTATCTGACCGGGCGCCGGCAACATGGCAGCCAGCCATTTGTTCAGGGCAGGCTCCGCCTTGGCGCGGGGCGACATGGGGTATGAAAATGGTGAAATATCCATGTCCAGCCCCGTCTCCAGGTGTATCCCGACACGGTGGGTGATATTCACGCCGCTTCTGGGCGTTTGCACCACATCGGGGATGGGCGGGAATGCCCCCTTGCTGTAGGTATTCAGGGTAGCGGCGCCACGATCGTAGTTGCCCTGTACAACCTGGTGGACACTCTCTGCAATAGCGATATCCGAAACGGCATCATTAAGGTCCCTGATTTTGTTGACCTCCTTTTTGATGGCATCGGTGATGGCCGGGGTGATGCCCTCCACAGAAAGATTCTTACCGTATGGATAAACGGCATTTTCCGGCAGGGTCTTGAGGTGCTCGATCAGGCGAAGGCCGTCAACCACATTGCGGGCTTCGATCTCATCGATTGGCACGTCATCTTCCGTTTTGGTGTCTTTCAGGCGGTTGGCCCTGAGCGGAAAAGCCCTGCGTAGCTCGTAGATATAGAAATCCAGTTCGAGCGACGGATAATTATCATGCAATCCCCTTT
>WGED01000390.1 GCA_015492915.1 Cyclobacteriaceae bacterium | reverse complement strand
CTACCCAACTCTGTAAGCGGACAACCGGATAACTCCGACCTGTCTTCACAGGTATCGGAGGACATGAATTTTCGGACATTTTATACCCCGGATGCAGAGCGAAGGATGCTGCCGGTAACACGGATCAATTACATGTATAATTTTGAGAGTAATTAATTTTTTTAACTTATGAGAGAAGTTGCAATCGGCATAGATATCGGAGGAACATTTACAAAATACGGTATTGTGGACAGGGAGGGCAATTGCCTTGTCGATGGTTCTGTGCCGACTACGAAAGAAAGAGAACTGAAGAAATATCTCGCCATGCTCAAGGCCACCATCGATCGCGATGTGGCCGGACTCAGCGAACAGGTGGCAGTAAAAGGCATAGGTATCGGGGCGCCCAACGGGAACTATTACCGGGGTACTATCGAATTTGCTCCGAACCTGTCGTGGGAGGGTGTCGTGCCGTTCGTTGAGGAATTCAGAAAGTTTTATGCCCTGCCTATGTTTCTGACCAACGACGCCAACGCGGCGGCGATCGGCGAAATGATCTACGGCGGAGCCAAGGAGATGAAAAATTTCATCATCATCACACTCGGCACAGGCCTGGGCAGCGGATTGGTGGTTAACGGTGAGCTTGTTTATGGTCACGACGGATTTGCCGGCGAACTGGGCCATGTGACGGTAGTGCGCAACGGTCGAATGTGTGCCACAGGCAGACGAGGATCGCTCGAAACCTACGCCTCCGCATCAGGAATAAAAAGGACCGTTTTCGAGCTGTTGGCAGATTCGATTGAGGACTCGGAATTCAGGGATATAACTTTCAATGAACTCACGGCCAAAATGATCTCGGATGCAGCGCTGAGAGGCGATAAGATCGCACTCGAAGCATTTGAGATCACAGGGCGATATCTCGGAGAAGCCCTCGCTGATACCGTAGCCCATACGAGCCCGGAAGCCATATTCCTCTTTGGCGGACTGGCCAACGCCGGTGACCTGATATTCGAACCGACAAAAAAGCATATGGAAAACAACTTGCTGAAAATATTTAAAAATAAAGTAAAAATACTGCCTTCCGAACTTAAAGACACCAACGCCGCGGTGATGGGCGCCAGTGCCCTGGTATGGAAGGAACTCTAAGGGCAATCAAACAGTTATATAATTAAAATTTATCATGGACAACAGAAAATTTTTACCATTTATCATCGTCGGGATCGTAGCGGTAGTTATTGTATTATATCTATCGTCCGAGATATTCGTAACGATCAAGTCGGGTGAACGGGGCGTACTCTACCGCCGATTTCAGGGAGGTACTGATTTCGAAAATATCTTTACACCGGGTTTCCATATCAAAGCACCCTGGAACAAGATTTATATTTACTCCGTAAGAGAGAATATAGTGAACGAGAAGATGGATGTGCTCGACAAGAACGGGTTGTCCATCAATGTGGATGTGAGTGTGCGGTTTTTCCCCATCTATAACAAAGTGGCCTATCTCCACGAATATTTCGGGCCCAGCTACGTCGATTTACTGGTAAAGCCGGAAGTCCGCTCGACAGTGAGAAGGGTGATGGGACGATTTACCGCCGAGGAGATCTACTCCACCAAGAGGGCGGAAGTAGAGAACGACATTACACTTGAAACAGAAAAAACGCTGAAAAGCGACCGTAACAACATACAGATGCAGGCGCTGCTGATCAGGTCGATCAACCTGCCGGATGAGATTAAAAACTCGATTGAACTCAAGCTGAAACAAGAACAGGAAGCGCTGGCGTATCAGTTCAGGCTCGACAAGGAAAGAAGCGAGGCAGAGCGTAAAAGAATTGAAGCCGAGGGTATTGCGAGGTTTAATGAGATCATCAATGCCAGCCTGACCAACCAGATACTGAAACAGCGGGGTATCGAAGCCACGCTTGATCTGGCCAAATCTGAAAACTCGAAGGTTGTCGTCATCGGTAGCGGTAAAGACGGATTACCACTCATTCTTGGGAATAATTAGAAATACATTTTTATAACTTTTAAAATACAAAAAATGGTTGAATACGCGGAATTAAAACTCGACGGAAAAGTATACCAACTACCCATTATCGAGGGTACTGAGAAGGAAAGAGGAATTGATATCAGTAAATTAAGGGCAGAATCCGGATATATCACAGTTGATACCGGATTCAAAAATACCGGCTCCACCCAAAGTGCTATCACATTCCTCGATGGAGAAAAGGGAATATTAAGATACAGAGGCTATCCGATAGAGCAACTTGCAGAAAAATCGACTTTTATCGAGGTGGCTTATCTGCTCATTTACGGTGAATTACCAACCTCGGCCGAACTGGAAGCTTTTGAAAATGATATCAAGGCCGAAAGCCTGGTACACGAAGACGTGAAGACCATTATGCAGGGTTTTCCTTCAACAGCCCATCCGATGGGCGTCCTGTCTTCGCTGGCCACATCACTGACTGCCTTTTTCCCTGAGTCGCTCGACCCCAACAGGTCGGCAGAAAAAGTAAATATGACCATTATCCGGCTGCTGGCCAAAATACCTACACTGACGGCATGGTCGTACACAAACGCCCGTGGCATCAGGGCCAATTACCCCGACAACAGCCTGGGTTATGTGGCGAACTTTTTGAAAATGATGTTTGCGCTGCCTACAGAAGACTATGAAATTGATCCCGTTGTCGTGGACGCCATGGATAAAATCTTCATTCTTCATGCCGACCATGAGCAAAACTGTTCAACCTCAACAGTGAGAATCGTGGGCTCATCACATGCCAATCTGTATGCCTCTATCGCCGCAGGTATCAACGCGCTGTGGGGACCATTACACGGTGGCGCCAATCAAAAGGTGATCGAGATGCTCGACGCCATCCTCAAAAACGGTGGAGATACGAAGAAATTTATTGACAAAGCCAAAGACCCGAACGATCCGTTCAGATTGATGGGCTTCGGTCACAGGGTCTACAAAAACTTTGATCCGAGGGCACAGATCCTCAAGAAATCGGCGGATACCATTCTCGATAAGCTCGGCGTTGACGAACCTGAATTTGAGATCGCCAAACAACTGGAAGAGGCCGCCCTGCACGATGAATACTTCATCAAGAGGAAGCTCTACCCCAATGTTGACTTCTATTCGGGCATCATCATGAAGGCCATCGGTATCCCGATAGAGATGTTCCCCGTGATGTTCAGCATAGGCCGACTGCCCGGCTGGATAGCGCAATGGAAAGAGATGAGGAGCCATAATGAGCCTATCGGCAGGCCAAGGCAAATATATGTCGGGGCGAATGAGCGCGATTATGTCCCTGTTGAAAGCAGATCATAACTAAGATTATTTTTTAAGGCTGTCGCGACACTACCGGTTACATCGGGTATTGGATTGTTACGACAGCTTTTTTATGTTTAACCCATGGAGTTAAAAGTATCATTTGAGGAAGCGGTCGCGAAGGTAAAAACACTGACTTATAAACCTTCCAATGAGATTTTATTGAAATTATACAGTCTGTATAAGCAGGCGACTGAAGGAGATGTTTCAGGTGAACGCCCGGGTGGTTTTGACTTTAAAGGGGCCGCCAAATACGATGCCTGGGCAGCTCTGAAAGGCATGAGCCCGGAACAAGCCATGCGGGCCTATATCGATCTTGTAAATTCACTGTTTGAAAAAGGATAATGCAGCTTTTTTATTGTCCTGATCCGCTGGAGGGCGTGCTCTCCCCTTCCGAATCGCACCATTGCGTGAAAGTATTGCGCAAAACAACCGGTGATGAGATAGATGTGACCGATGGTAAGGGCAGATTACTGAAATGCAAGCTGTTGGAGGCAAATGCCAAACAATGTCGTTTTGAGATCCTGTCCTTCACTGAAATTCCCAAACCTTCCCATTCCATTCATGTCGCCATAGCTCCCGCCAAAAATGCGGAAAGGAATGACTGGTTCATTGAAAAAGCTGTGGAAATTGGTGTCGACAGGATCACTTTTTTGCAGTGTCGCTACAGCGAGCGCTCACGGATCAACCTGGAAAGGACGGAAAAAAAAGTTGTCAGCGCCATGAAGCAATCACTGAGAGTATGGAAGCCCCTGATCGAAGGAATGATGAAATTTGATGATTTTCTCATGAATGCCGGTGGCGATCAGAAGTTCATGGCCCACCTGGATGACAACAGCACTCCATACCTGCACACGGCCGCAAAGCCCGGGCAGCATTATGTAGTGCTGATCGGTCCTGAGGGGGGATTTTCTGATGAAGAAATTGACGAGGCTAAAGCTGCGGGGTATCAGAGTGTGAGACTCGGTGATCACCGGTTACGCACCGAAACAGCGGGCCTTGCTGCCTGCCACGTGCTGAATTTGATTAATTTTTCATAAACGGAAGTTTATTCCAAACGCTGTAAGAATAAATAGTCCATAATCCTTTTTCTGATTGAGTTTGTTTTGTCGGTGTAAAGGTCATTCCCTTCAATGCTTTACTTGCTCTTTCATTTTCTTTTGCTTGCCCAACCGCGTGCCGCCTAAAACTTTAGCGGTGGCGCAAAGAAAACGAAATAAAAGAAAAGGGCACCACGGGCAAAGCCACATTTACCCACAGGCCGCACAAGCCTCCCCATCGTAAAATCTCCTGTTTGACTGCAAAGAAGAAATGCTATTTGATAATAGAATGAAGATCTTAAAGGCCGGCCGACCCACAGGCCAAATATGGCCGCACTGCCCGTGGACATCCCCACCAGCAATCAATTATATTCAGTATTCTCCAAACCTTAATGAGACGTCTGACCAAATCAAATTTAATCGTCAAATATCAGTGATACTGCAATATGATAAGCAAGATGAAATGGCTACAGTCAGACTAAAAACTTGAGGGTATCAAAATTATTAGTAACTATTGCCTGATCACTGAAACAGCGGACCTTACTGCCTGCCACGTGCTGAATTTGATTAATTTTTCATAAAAGGGCTGTCGATCAGGTTGTTGCCTTTGCTGTCGTACACTGCGAAATTAAATCCCCGTTTCAAGGCATACGCGCCGTACCGGCCGTCCTTCCGCAAGGCCAGAAAGCCCACCTGGAAGTCTATTTTTTTCCCATTGGTTTTCACGATCCTGCGAAGCACTTCTTTGCAGGCTTCTTCCGGCGCCATGCCATTCCGCATCAATTCCACCACCATGGCGCTTCCCGCCTGTTTGATCACTTCCTCACCCACACCGGTGGCACAGGCGCCACCAACCTCACCATCAACAAAAAGCCCCGCACCGATGATGGGCGAATCGCCCACACGACCGTGGATTTTATTGGCCATGCCGCTGGTGGTGCAAGCGCCCGACATCTCGCCCTTGCCGTCGATCACGAGTAAACCGATGGTGTCGTGATTCTCAATATTGATGATAGAGCGTTTTTTCTCAAGCTCTTTTTTGTAGGACTGCCATGCTTTCAATGCCCTGGGAGTCAGCAGGTTTTCCTTTTTAAAACCCTTGCTTAAGGCAAATTCCAGCGCTCCCTCACCGACGAGCATCACATGTTGCGTGTCTTCCATCACCCTGCGGGCCACAGAGATGGGATGTTTGATATTCTCAAGGCAAGCTACACTGCCGCATTGGTTGTTGCCGTCCATGATGCAGGCATCGAGCGTCACATAGCCGTCGGCGTCGGGCAGGCCGCCATATCCCACCGACATCACATTCGGGTCACCTTCCGGCACCCTGACGCCGGCCTCAGCAGCATCAAGGGCCGAGCCTCCTTCCTGCATTTTTTGCCACGCCGCCTCATTGGCCGGAAGACCGTGGTTCCATGTCGAGATGATGACCGGACCCGTGGCGGCGCCGATTTTTCCTCTAAGGGAAAAGGCACCTGCTTGCAGACTGAAAAACCCGCCCAGGGAAGATAATATGGCTGATCTTTTTAGAAAATTTCTTCTTGAACTCATGACATCGTATTTTTAACAATATAAGAATAATATAGCTTTTTACTT
>WGED01000389.1 GCA_015492915.1 Cyclobacteriaceae bacterium | reverse complement strand
TCTTTGAACAATACGATATCATGAAATATCGCTTGAAGCCACTTGTTTTTATTCTGTTTGCCATTGGTTTATTGGTATTTCTCGGTTCATATTTTTCAGCGATATTTTCATATATCATCATATCGATAGTGCTCTCAACTATTTTGAGGCCACTCACTAATTACCTGGCCAACCAACAATTATTTAACATCAAGATGCCTCGGGTGCTGGCAGTATTTATCTCTTTTTTCATGCTGGTATATTTGCTATACAACTTTGTTACAATTTTCTTCCCACTCATTTCCGATCAGATTGAGATTTTTTCAAATATCAACCTTGATCAGCTGGCAAAACGCATTTCTTCACCACTTAACTCTTTTGAAGACTTTTTGATCCGGTACGGGATCGGTGATTTTGAGAAAGGATATTTTGCCCAAAGTATTAATACGGGAATTAAGGATATTATCAGCGGTATTGACTTTGCAGCTATTATTCAGAACATTATTTCCGTGACGGGTAATTTTTTCGTTGGTCTGATGGCTGTCACTTTTATCACTTTTTTCCTACTGTATGAAAAGGGACATTTCAGGGGTCAGCTTATAAAACTTATACCTAATGAATATTTTGAGGTGTCCATTGCCGGTCTGTATAAAACCGAAAAGCTTTTATCCAATTATCTTATCGGGTTGTTGCTCCAAATGACTGCCATTTTCTCCATTGCATTTACCGGATTATCCATTGCAGGGATCAACTATGCTGCCTCCATTGCACTATTTGCGGCAGTCATCAATCTGGTGCCTTATCTGGGGCCTGTGATGGGCGCATTGTTCGGTATTATTGTCGGATTGACAAGCGGAGGAGCACAGATTTTTGAAAGCAATGATTATATCTTCATGATCGTTAAGATTTTAAGCGTGTTTGCGGTGGTTCAACTAACGGATAATATTGTGTTGCAACCGCTTATTTTTTCCAAAAGTGTAAAAGCCCATCCGCTCGAAATTTTTATTGTTATATTTGCGGGCTCAACACTCGCAGGCGTAATTGGCATGATCGCGGCCATACCTGTGTACACTATCGTCAGGGTATTTGTGCTTGAGGTGTCGAGAGGATACAGGAGTTACCATATTTTCAAAGTTTAAAAAATGTCATTACAGTGCGGTATTGTGGGATTGCCCAATGTTGGAAAATCCACATTGTTCAATTCATTGTCATCTGCCAGAGCTGAGGCAGCGAATTTCCCATTTTGCACCATAGAACCGAATGTCGGCGTAGTACCGGTACCCGATCACAGACTTGATGTGCTCGCGGAACTGGTCAAGCCTGAGAAAACCATACAAACGGTAATAAAATTCGTTGATATTGCAGGATTAGTGAAAGGCGCGAGCAAAGGCGAGGGGCTGGGCAATAAATTTCTTGCCAATATACGTGAGGTAGATGCCATCATTCATGTGATAAGGTGTTTTGACGATCCTAATGTAGTACATGTGGATGGTAGTATCGATCCGATACGAGATAAGGAGATTATTGATACTGAGCTACAGCTCAAAGATCTGGAAACGATTGAAAAACGGATTCAGAAACTTGAAAAGGTAGCTAAGACGGGCGATAAAGAAGCGAAGAAAAGGCTTGAATTGCTGGAGAGATACAAAATAGCGTTGGAGGAGGGGAAGAATGCAAGAACGATAAAATTAACCGAGCAAGAGAAATCTCTGATGGCAGACCTTTTTTTGCTTACCGATAAACCGGTCATCTATCTGGCCAATGTGGATGAAGAGTCGATGCAAGGCAATGAGATGACTAAAAAATTAGAGGAGGTGGCTAAAGCGGAGGGTGCTGAATTAATTATCAATTCCGCAATTCTGGAAGAGCAGATTGCCGAACTTGAAACAGAAGAGGAGAAAATGGAATTTCTCGCTGAATTTGGTCTTGAAGAGTCGGGGCTCAACAGGTTAATAAAAGCCTCATATCACCTGCTGGATTTAATCACATTTTTTACTGCGGGGCCTAAGGAGGTAAGAGCGTGGACAATTTGCAGGGGCTGGAAGGCACCACAGGCTGCAGGAGTCATACATTCGGATTTTGAGCGTGGTTTTATAAAAGCAGAAGTAATAAAATTTGAAGATTACGTTAAGTATAAATCCGAATTGGCATGCAAAGAAGCCGGAAAAATTGCAATAGAGGGCAAAGAATATATAGTGCAGGATGGCGATGTTATGCATTTCAGATTCAATGTCTGATCAGAGGATAATTGAAACCATATTCTTTGATTGGGCGTAAAAAATTTTATAAATTAAATGCAGACAGGATAAAAAAAGATACCCGGGTTTTTCTATAATGATTGAACACCGGCATATTTAATGTATTTTTCAAACATTTAGTTAATAATTCAGTTATATCCTTAATCTCCAAAGGATTACAGACAGTCGTTGAACTGGAATCAGTTGTATCGTAAATCATTTTTAAAATTGACTTTTTTAAACTAACAAACCATTGAGAATCAGGATAATAT
>WGED01000388.1 GCA_015492915.1 Cyclobacteriaceae bacterium | reverse complement strand
GCGTATGATTACGATTTCATCGTGAAAAACACCAAACTGGTGGTGGATACCCGCAACGCGACCAAGAATATCAGTCAAGAGCTCAAGAAAAAAGTCGTTCGTCTGGGATGCGGGACCAATTCATATCATCGCACCACGCACGGGCATTGAAAGTAATTTTAGACAAGGACGATTTGCGTGTCCACCATCTAATGGGTGGACGCGCTTCCTTCCTGACAAACACATCTTTTCCCGGCATCCTTTCTTCACGAACCTGCAACATCCATGATTGAAACAAGCAATTTCTACCAGTTTTGCAGTTGGAATGGTAATTTTTTAAACATGGCAAACCTTGGGAGATTGTCCCAATCTCGGTTGCAATGATTGCAACACGATTTGTCTGAGAGATTTTGTTGACCTCGACATTTTTCAGTTTTTAACTTTTTAAAAAGAACCATTGCTATGAAACGGTCAGTAGTAAATTGGATCCTGCTGCTTGCACTTGGCATCTCCTTCATTATGCCTGTATTATCTTTGGCCCAGGAAGGCGAGAACGTCCGATTGCGGCGTTCCCTTCCATCTTACAATCAGCCCGCCCGGACCACCGGGGTGCCTTCTCTGGACATTCCCAAAGATTTCCCCGTTTTGGAGCAGACCATTGACCCCAAAACCTATATCATTGGCCCCGGCGATAAATTCCTGATCATCCTGCCAACCCATACCGAAGTTGGGATTCAATCGATGGTTACCGCAGATGGCAATCTAATGATTCCGACAGTGGGTATATTTAAGGTTGCAGAATTGTCGCTGGAGCAATTTCAACGCAAAATGGACGATGTGAGCCGGACAAAATACAGAGAGGGCCGCATTAAAGTCAACTTATTGGAGCCGAGATATTTTCGAGTGCATGTCCTGGGAGAAGTTTTCAGCCCCGGGATTTATCCTTTACGGCAAACCTACCGAATCACCGACGCATTGCAGATTGCCGGAGGGCCAACGGACTGGGCGAATTTAAGTGCGGTCGAAATTCGCCGGAAAGACCGCAGGATCACGGTTGATGTCACTCAATATTTTTCCACAGGCGATTTGCAATACAATCCTCAAGTACTGGACGGCGATGTTATTTTCATTCCTAAATTCGACAGCGATTTGCCTCTCGTTCGAGTCGAAGGACGGATCCAGAATCCCGGATTGTATTTTGCCAAACCCGGTGAGCATGCGACCGAATTTTTGACCCGTATTTACGGCGCCAATCGAAAAAACAATTTATTTGCCGCAACCATCAAAAGACCCATTCCCGGAAAGAGTGAATATGCCGTCATTCCTATTTTCTCGGATCAAAAACAGTCCCTTGCTAACGGCCATGAATCCGACCTCGTGTTGCAAAACGGAGACATCGTATCCATCCCCTCTTTAACCGATAGCGTTTATGTGACGGGTGCGGTTTTATATCCGGGCGCCTATCCGTATTTTCCCGGTTTTCTGGCGAAAGATTATGCCGGACTGGCTGGAATCAATGAGAGAGCAGCAGGGGCGAAAGGGATTCGCGTTCGTCGGGCTGACAATTCAGCGATAGAAACCGGCCCTTCCGTTCCGGTCAGACCCGGCGATACGGTGGAAGTGCAAGTAGCGACCCGTATTATTTTGAAAGACTATTTACAGATTGCAGCGACCGTTATAGGACAGGTGCTAACCTTTTTAACCGTCAGGGAGGCATTGAGGAAATAGCCCATGCATCAAAATTCAACGTCCGACAGAACTGTACTTGATTATATTTTAGCCTTATTGGAATTCCGCAAAAGGATCATAGGCACATTTTTCGCTTTTTTGATCATGACCTATGGGATTACGCTTTTTTTACCCAAATGGTATAAGGCCGAAGTCGTTATCCTGCCTCCACAGCAAAGCATGCCCTTTGGCATTTCAGCCATGATGGATAAATTACCAATCATGCCAAGTCTTTCTTTGGGACAGGATCAGGAAACCCAAAAATATCTTGCCATCCTTCACAGCAAAACACTTTATCAAGCGATCATTAAAAAATTCGATCTGCAAAAAATTTACGAAACCGAATATCTCTACGAAACCATTCAGCAACTTCAAGAAAACACCGAAGTCATCATCGATAATGAGAACACCATACGCATTTCCGTCGTGGATCAAAGCCCTGATAGAGCTGCAGAAATGGCCAACGCCTTTGCGTATTTTCTGGACAGCCTGTTCACCAAATTTTCTACCGAGCGCGCAAGATTTCATCGCGAATTTTTGGAGGAACAACTCAACCAGACCCGGAATAATTTAAAAAATGCCGAACTCGCCCTGCAGCAATTCCAGAAAGAACACGGAACGATCGCACTTCCGGAACAGATTGAAGCCAGTATTAAAACCATCGGGGATATGCTTGCCGAAAAATACAAATTGCAAATTGAGCTTGATTACAAAAAGCAAGTATTCGGCAAAGCACAGCCCGAGATTAATGAGCTGCAAAAACAAATCTCAGCGATTGAATCCACTTTGAAAGCACTGGAAACCAATGATGCCAATGGGGAAACCGTTTTGCTTCCATTCAAAGAGCTGCCTGATTTGGCATTACAATATGCCCGTTTGCTTCGCGAGGTTGAAATCCAGAATAAAATCTTCGCGGTGATTTATCAGGAGTATTTGCAAGCGAAAATCGAGGAGTCCAAAGACACCCCGACCGTACAGGTCCTCGATCCTGCTTCACCGCCTGAAAAGCGGTACCGTCCCAAACGCGTTTTGACCGCCGCCGTAACCGCGATTTCCACCACGGTTATTCTGGTCATTGCTTTACTGATCTATATTCACTTGCAATTCCTGCGAGAAACGGATCCTATCCGTTATGAAAAGCTAAACCGTTTCTTTTCTCTGCTCTTTCCGTTTCGAAGAAAAGCAGCCCAATAGCCTATGAAGCATCATTCACCACAACATTCCATCGCCATCGCCAAACCGCCATCTTCGTTTTTCATTACCGTTTTGGGGCTGCAATTATTGCTCATTCCTTTGTGCATTATTGCCGGGCCTATCATTTTAGTGCCCGTGATTGGCGTCCCGCTTTTCCTTTTTGTTTTATATCAACAGCCCTTTTGGGGAATTCCAATTTTCATCTTATTGCATTTTTTCCTCTTTCAGGAAACAGAAGGAATCAGCCCCTGGGAAGTTTTGTTTGCGGCTTTTAATGTCGTTTTCTTCTCAATTTGGTTTACCCGGTGGTTTGCGGAACCGAGGATTCAGGTTTTCCGGCAGAAAATATCCATCTATCTCTTTATCTTTTTGTTTTTTTCCGTCTTTTCCATCATCCCCGGGATTCTGTTTCAAGTTTCTCTCCTAAAATGGTTCAGAGAATTGATCCCCTTGCTGACCTTGTTGGCGATTCTGCCCATCATGGACTTAGTCCGGAGCAAAAGACAAATCGATCTCATTTTAGGAGCTTTTATCCTCTTAGCGGCGATCGTTGCATTCCGAAATCTTTTAAGCTATTTTGCCGCTCTGGAAAGCGCAGAGGCCTTGTGGCAGCTTATATCAGCGAGGCAGACCGCCAATGAGCCTCTGTTCATGGCGGTGACCGCAATTAGCTTCGTTTTCCTATTATTGGACAAAAAACCGTTACGGCGGTTTATTGCCGGCTTTCTTTTTGTCTTTTTTGGATTGGCTCTTCTGATTACCTTTTCAAGAGGCTATTGGCTCGCTACTTTGATCGCTTTCTTCTCTGCCTTCCTGGTTCTGCCCGTCAGAAAGAAAGTATCGATCATGCTTTTTTTTCTATTTTTTGCATTGAGCAGCGTTCTCATGCTGTACCTTTTCTTTGAAGACACATTATTCTCACTGTTTCTCGCAATTTCAGACCGGTTTTCTTCTCTGGACAAGCTCAAAGTCGATATTTCTATGCTCAATCGTCTGATCGAAACCAAAGCCGTCTGGCAGTTAATCAAACAGAATCCTATCCTCGGGTATGGCCTGGGGAAAACTTATGTATTTTTGCCGCTGATTGAACGGGAAATGCCAACCTGGTACGTGCATAACGCTTATGTCTATTTCTGGTTCAAAACCGGCCTACTGGGTTTGCTCAGTCTGCTTTTGTTTTATTTCGCTGCCATCAGGCACAGTCTTCGATGCTATTTTCAACAAACCGAGATGTATGACCAGGCGCTTGCGCTCGGCATTTTTAGTTTGCTAATTGCCATGGCAGTGGTTTCGATCACCTCCCCTCAATTTATTCAGAAAGATTCACTCCTCATCATGGCATTGGGGATCGGAATCGTTGAAGTTCTGAATCAGAAAAAACAATCACAGATATTTGGAAGTGAATCTTAGAAAAAAGATTGCCCTCAACGTAAGCATCATTTTTATCAGCCAGGGATTTATTTTCCTTGCGAATTTCGTTTCAACCATCATTCTCATTCAATCCTTGCAGGTTAAGGAATATGGCATTTTCAGCTATGGCCTCGTTTTAGTTTCATACTTTGCCATTATTGCCAATTTCGGAATGAAACCCATCATCCTGCGAGAACTATCTCGTGAAGATGGTAAAGAAAGCCCTCTGTTTTTCAACGCTTTTATTTTGAAACTTGCCTTAACCACATTGGTCTGGATTGCGACCCTTCTT
>WGED01000387.1 GCA_015492915.1 Cyclobacteriaceae bacterium | reverse complement strand
CAACAGTGCGCTGGTAGATCAGGATTCTGTCAATGTCGTCGTTTCTGATAACAACGGGTGCTCGATTGCGGCACAAGGACTGGTTATGACTGTGAATCAGATTGTTATCACGCCAACCATTACGGATATTTCCGGATGCGGAGTGGCTGATGGTGCAATCTCTTTGGTCATTACGGGTGGTTCGGGTGATTATTCATACAACTGGTCGGGGCCATCAATAACGGACCCATTGTTGAAAGATCAATCTGGTCTTGCCAGAGGTTTTTACTCCGTGATTGTCACAGATAACGTATCGGGCTGTACGGAAACGCTTGATATCGAGTTGAAAGAACCGGTGAACTTTACACTTTCTTATACTAAAACCGATGTTTCGAGCACAGGCGGCAACGATGGTTCCATTAATTTGACTATTACAGGCGGTACAGGTCCTTTTAGTGTATCATGGACAGGCCCCAATGGATTTACATCAACGGATCAAAACATAAGCAATCTGGTAGCCGGCACTTATACTGCCACTGTAACAGATAACGGTAGTGGTTGTACCGACGCCATTGTGGTAGAAATCACTCAACCTGTTGGCGGGCTTGTTTTGAATGCTACCAAAACCGATGTAACAACCTGTGGCGCCAGTGATGGCACTATTAACCTGATAATTTCGGGTGGCAGTGGCAGCTATGGAGTGTCATGGATCGGGCCCAATGGGTTTACGTCGAATGATCGCAATCTGACAGGTTTGCAGGGAGGGTTATATATCGCGACGGTGATCGACCTTGTGACTTCTGTTACGGCTCAATGGACGGTTCAAATTGATGAACCACAGGGATTTACGCTTTCAGCCAATGTAACGGATATAACCTATTGCAACAGTGCCGACGGTTCGATTGTTTTGACAGTTAGCGGTGGGTCAGGCGACTTCAGTTATTCTTGGAAAGACCTTGACGGTCGAGGTTTTACATCTACAAACAAGGACATTTTTAACCTTGAGTTGGGTAATTATCGCCTTAGCGTCATTGACAATATCATAGGCTGCATTGATTCACTGGATGCTTTTGTCGGCAGACCCGCAATTTGTGATCAGCCTTGTGATCTATATGTGGAATCGACAACAAACAATACCTCATGTCCCGATTCACTTGACGGTGTTGCAGTGATCAACATCATTTCCGGTGGCTCTGGTCCGGGTAATTATTATGTCAGCCTTGATACTGGAAAGACATTTGTCCCCTTCTTAGGTCAGGATATAACTGCAATAATTGATCAGGGGCAGGGCAGCTACCTATACATTGTCAAAGATACCATAACGGGTTGCACAGATACTACTGTGGCCAACATCGGCGTTTCCGTAAATATGATGGCGAACATATCTCTGACCAATCCGGGATGTACTCAGAATGACGGGATGATCACATTCAGCTTGTCGGGGGGAGTCGTGCCTTATGAAGTTGATATCGTTGACTCCGTAGGCAATGTAACAAGCATGTCGGGTAATGGATTTTTCCAATTTATGAACCTGACCGCGGGTAGTTATTTCTATCAAATCAGGGAACAGACGGGTTGTATGATCGTCGCCTCTGATTCAATAGAGCTGCAGGTGGATTGTCAAAGCGGATGTACTACTTTGATAGCCAGTGCCCATAGTTTTGAAGATGCAACGTGTGCTTCGAATCCGGATGGCAAAGCTGTCATAGATGTAATCGGCGGTTCGAGCCCATACGAATATTCTGTTGACGGTGTGAATTGGATAAAATTCATATCAGGAAATGTAGTTAATCAATTACCACCTAATGGAATTTACAATATTGTCGTGAGACAGGATTCGGCAAATGCAAGTTGCAGAGCAGAGGTATCTGTTGAGATTTATGGCCCGACAGCAATAGTCCAGGAAAAACCAATAATTACCATCCAGGAAGCCAGTTGTAATCAGAATGATGGTGCCGTGAAGATTGGGAAGGTGACAGGTGGTTCGCCTCCTTATAATTATCAGATTGACGGCAATTATTTCGTCCTTGCAGCAGATTCCATCGTTACTGATCTCGGTGCGGGAATGCATACCTTCAGTGTGGTGGACAACGTGGGATGTCAGGAAGATTTTGCCTTTGAGGTAGCTTCACCGGGAGTTATTGTGGCAACGCTCACTGATGTACCGGTCAGTTGTTCTACTTTGTTCCTGAAAGCGGGTATCAGGATTGAACTTGACTTACCTGCAACCACATTGCCGGGGCCTTATGAAGCACTTATCTCACCCACTAGTGATCCGGGCAATGAGACTGTTTACCAGGTACCTGACAATGGAATCAGAACAATTCTGAATCTGGACAAAGATTTCTATAATGTAACGATCCGATCTACTTCTGTAGGAGGCTGTACTTTTTCCGAAACACTTCCGGTTTTCAGTGGGGCCTATCCTGTTGAGTTTGATATTATCGACATGGATACCATTGTCAGTTGTATCGGAGATCTGGGATCAATTACGATCGGAAATGTTAAGGGCGATCCTGATACCACTTTCATTGTTCAGCTTGTGCGGGAAGATGATGTGATACTTGAGACGTATGAACTGCAATGGTTTGAGCTCGAAGGTGGATTTACCATAGATGAAACCAAAACCGATAAACTCATAGCCGGAAGGTATTTCATCAGGTTGATACAGAATCAGAAAGAATGTGTAGGTGTGGAAGCTATATCGCCCGTAATCACAATATTTGAGCCAGTTGGTCAGCTTGGTTTTGAAGTGCTTGAAGATCAGGTTTCATTCCCTGATCGTCCGACAGGATATATTATCGGTGAAGTAATTCCGAGTGGTGGCACGCCATATGAAGCTATTATTCAATTGCTCGACCCTGAGTTTGAAATGAATATCACTGATATTATCGAATTTAATTCGAAAAGGACATGGGTCGAGGTACCGAGTACCGGCGATGATTTGCTGCGTTACCCTGTGAAGTTCGATTCATTGTGGGCGGGCCTCTATGAGATCAGAGTGCGTGATTCTTACGGGTGCGAATTTGTTATGGAATACAGAATAGGGTATGACGAAACGGTATTTATTCCCAATGTCTTTACACCGAATGGTGACGGGTACAATGATACTTTCTATATCAGGAATTTACCCGAAACTGGTACTCAGGTGATCATTACCAACAGGAACGGCTTTGTGGTGTTTAAGTCCGATAATTACACATACGACACTCTTTGGGATGGCGGAGATTTAGCCGACGGTATTTATTACTACAATGTCACGATGCCTAATGGCGATGCATACAAAGGCTGGGTAGAGAAATGGAGTGGATCGAGGCCTTAATCACCTCAACTCAGTCAGAAATTTAATCGTATCAATATCATCGGCATAGTCCCAGGGCTCCGGCTTTTGGGCTGTGCCGAATTTTACATTTTTCCCAAAGAAATTTTCATTGCTGACGATACATTGGATTTTGTCTGAAATAAGAATTAACTCATTTCTTAGATCATTAAGATCATCATAAAATTCATAATAAATCATTGAAACAGGGGAAACCAGCTTGTCTGTCTCTATAAAAATCGCAAATCCGGTGTCCTTGTGTTCAGTCTGGTTGACGAGCAATATGGATTTTTGATAATAATAGTTGTTGTGATATTTATAATGGTCGATGAGGGTGTCATAATCTTTGAAGTGCTCAAAAAGTGAATTAATTTCATATCCTTTTGGCACATAGAGTTTTGACACATTACGGCAACCGAGCCCGAAATATGAGAAAATATCATGGCCAAGGGCTTTCAGATCGTCTGCGGATTCATCCCCGGTCAATACAGCAATCGATGTTCTGTTTTTTCGTATGATATGTGGGTATTTTGAAAAATAGTAGTCAAAATATCTTGAGGTGTTGTCGCTACCTGTGGCTATTACCGCATCAATGTTTGATAATACTTCAGCAAATTCAATTTTTTGAGCAAAATCCGGTTCGATTTTCATCAACTCATCAGCTATGAATCTAATCAATACTTCATCCTGATTGCTTAGTTTAGCTTTCAGGTTGTGCCCGCTGAGAAGCACACAGATCATGTCATGAATGCCTGCCATTGGTATATTGCCTGCCATCACTACACCAACTGTTTTCGGCTGAATCACAGAAAAGTCATAGTCAGCTACCCATCGGTTCATTTTTTCTTCTTCCAGATAATTCAACAGACCTTCAAAAGCTAACCGGATGTTGTCCTTTGTAAACCAGGGGTTTTGATGCTCGGCCTGTTCGAACAATCGTTCAGTTTCATCGTCAGGCAGGTTTTTAAACCTTTTTCCTAACTTTAAAAATGAATTTAGCCTTGTGTTAATATTCAATTTTATTAATAACTTTGGATCGCTTGATGTTAATGATGCAAACATAACATCTTTGATCCGGATTTAATTATTAACCCAACTTAAAGTTACAGAGACATGGCAATAATAATAACCGACGAGTGCATCAATTGTGGTGCATGTGAACCTGAATGCCCCAATACAGCCATTTACGAAGGTGGTGTAGAGTGGACATGGGGCGGGGGTACTTCTCTCGAATCAGTAGAACTTGACGACGGAACGGTCATTGATGGTGATGAGCCCCAGGAGCCGCTGTCCGATGAGTTTTATTATATCGTTCACAATAAATGCACAGAATGCGTTGGTTTTCATGAGGAGCCGCAGTGTGCTGCAGTTTGTCCTGTCGATTGCTGTGTGCCAGATCCGGATCACGTAGAGAGTAAGGAAGAATTATTGGAAAAACAAGCCTGGTTGCATAAGTGATCAGAATCCGGGCAGCAGGATCCGTTTATTATTTCATTTTAACCCTCTTGATAAGGTATGCGGAGAGGATTTTGTTAAAGTCTTCCTTGATATCTGCCTCGATAAAATCAATTTTTAACTGACCGCATTTGATGGCCAGGTCCTGGAAGTAGGCATTTACCTGGCTGATGTATGAGTCTTTGATTTGCGCGGGATGAAGTTTTAATTCTTCATTTGTCTCCATGTCAATAAAGTGATACGGGCGGTCGTCAAAGTCAAAATCCATCTCTGTATCTTTGTCCATGACATGAAATAACAGTACCTCGTGATTGTTGTATTTGAGATGGTGTAACCCATTGATAAGCTCCTGAGCCTCTTCGTGATTGTCAAACATATCACTGAATATGATGACCAGCGATCGTTTGTGAATTTTATTGGCAATTTGGTGCAATACAGCAGGGATGCTTGTTTTCTTTTTCAAGTTAGCAGGCTTGTTGAGTAGCTGTTCGAGAAAGATCAATGATTTATGTAGATGGGTCTTGGTTGATTTTACCTGCGTTTGTGCTTCAATTCTATCGGAGAAGGTTGTTATTCCAACGGCATCGCGTTGTTTTTGGAGCAAAAAGGCGATTGCAGCAGCAGCCATTATGCTAAAAGTGATTTTACCGTAATTGTGCTTTGGGTAATACATCGACGAAGAATTGTCTATCAATATGGTGCAACGGAGATTGGTTTCTTCCTCATATCTTTTTACGAATAATTTATCCGTTCTCGCGTACACTTTCCAGTCGATGTCTTTGATGCTTTCTCCAGGGTTGTATAGCCTGTGTTCCGCAAATTCTACCGAAAATCCATGGTAAGGAGATTTGTGCAAGCCTGTTATAAACCCTTCTACCAATTGTCGGGCGAGCAATTCCAGATTATTCAGTTCACGAATTTGTTGCAGGTCGATTTTCATTAATAATTTAAAGGGATTGAAGGTGCATTACAATAAAATTACCATGATTTGAGTAGACAGACCGTCAGATGTTACCATTAAGATCGACAAATAACGCTAAATGGTGTAAATTCCATACAATTATTTGCAACAAAATAAATCATTGTTTTATATTTATCCGATATTACGAGATATTATATATAGGATTTTTTCAAGGGCATAAACGATTAAACAATTTAGAGCTGTGGAAGAGAATAAGGATAACAACAAAGTTGAAATTTATTCCCAAAGAGTGAGAGCTGGGAAGAGAACTTATTTTTTTGATGTCAAGGCTACCCGGTCAAATGACTATTACCTGACTATAACGGAAAGTAAAAGACGTTATAAAGATGACGGATATTATTATGAAAAACATAAAATATTCCTCTATAAAGAAGACTTTAACAAGTTCATTGAAGCCTTGAACGGCACTATCGAACATGTAAAAACCGAACTTTTGCCGGATGTGGATTTTACACAATTTGATAAGGAACAAGAAATCAACGATACATCAGAAGATTCCAGCCTTGATTCAAATCTGAAATGGGATTGAAAGATATATGACCTTTTTTAGGAAGCCCTTGGAAATATTCAAGGGCTTTCTTTTTTTTATATAAATCTTTGAACAATACGATATCATGAAAT
>WGED01000386.1 GCA_015492915.1 Cyclobacteriaceae bacterium | reverse complement strand
ATCAAGGTGAAAGATTTCTTTATTGTATTATATTCGTAATGAAATTGCGAATCTGATGTTTGATGACAAAAAGATAATTCTCGCATCCAAATCGCCCCGAAGACAAATGATCCTCACCGAGGCAGGTATTGATTTTATTGTAAAAGCAGTAGACATCACGGAAGAAATCTGTGAGAAAATTCCAACTTTCGATGTAGCACAGCACCTGGCAGAGAAAAAGGCAATGCAATTCCCGTTTCTCCATAAAAATGAAATCGTGATCGCTGCTGATACCACCGTCATCATCAATGATACAATTCTCGGAAAACCGGAAGATGCGGCTGAGGCTGTCCGGATGCTTAGCTCCTTATCCGGTAAAACACACAGTGTGGTGACGGGCGTATGCATTAAGGATATGCACCGGGTGTTTTCATTTTCTGATACGACCCTTGTTGAATTTAAAACATTGACCGACAAAGAGATAGATTATTATATCAAACAATACGAACCTTACGACAAGGCCGGCGCTTATGGTATTCAGGAATGGATCGGCATGATCGGCATCACCCGCATTGAGGGCTCTTATTTCAATGTGATGGGCTTGCCGATACACAAAGTTTATAATGCGTTGCTCACATTCTGAATAATTACGACTCCCGCATCAATTCATCGATCGCCTGCATCACCTTTTGATTTTCTGTATTGACGAGGCACTGTGGGTCTCCAAATTTACATGTTTCCGCAGGCCAGCAGGGAGCACAGGGCATGTCTTTAATGAGGGTGATTGTATTTTTATCGTTGTAAGGCCGCGTTTCGCCTGCGATGCCGCAGCCTCCCCACAGAACTATTAACCTTGTGCCGACAGCATTGGCCATATGGGCACTGCCCGAATCAACGGAAATCACAATGTCGGCTTGTTTCATTACACCGGCAAGTTCCAGGAGGGTTGTTTTGCCTGTTAAATTGTAAATTCCCCTGAGGTCATCCAGTTTTTTTATAATCGCATTGACATAATCCACCTCACCGTGACTACCGATCAAAATGATGTTAAAGTCATATTTATCCAGAATTTCCCTGATCATAGAGACGGACTTATCTATGGGTAATCTCCTGGATTGTACTGCCGAATTCACATTGAAAACCATGTTTTTCCCCGCTGGTAAAGCGGGGCTCTTCACCTTATCAACCGGCAATTTGACAGGGATCGCATTGACTTTTCTTCCTGTAAACAAGCTGAGTAAATGCACGAACCGCTCCACAAAATGCAATCCGGGCGGTAATTGATAAGAATGGGTAAGCAAAAAACCCCGCATTTCTTTTTTAAATCCTACCCTTGTGGAGCTACCGGAAAAATAGCCCAGCAGGGCATCCGAAAAGGACATGCGAAGTGCAAAATAAATATCATATTTTTTTGCTTTTCTGATCATCTTTCCAAAACGATGAAGGCCTCTGACGCCTTTATATTCCTGTTTTGAAAATGGGTAAAAAGAATTTATATATGTTTTGGTGCGGCAAAGCCCGAGATATGGTTTTTGAACGATTACATCAATATCATCATCGGGGTACAGTCCGCTGAGTAAATCGAGAAAGGGAAATGCCATTAAAGTATCGCCCAGTTTTGCCGGTAGCCGCACAAGGATATTCATACTGTTTTATCAGATTTTTTCAATATTTCTTTTAACTGAAATGAAAGCCGGATAATTCATTTTAAATTTATGGCGATAACGATAAAAAGTACATTCACTCTATAAGCAATTTATCTATTGCATTGAAAATCTCTACATTTTCTATCTGCGTAAGGCAAATCGGTTCACCGAATTTACATTCTGCTTTTAAACAGGGGGAACACGGAAGATGTTTATTGAGTATAATAAGGTTGTTTGGGTTTTGTGGTCTGGTTTTACGATAGTCTCCGGCACCAAATAAAACAATTAGCTTTACACCGAGCATATTTGCAAGATGAGCAGTACCTGTATCCGTTGAAATAACTACATCCGATTCATTAAGCAAATATGTCAATCCCACCAGTGTCGTTTTGCCCGCATAATTGTAAACGTTTTTATTAACGGTCAATTGGTTTATTAAAATATCAATGGATCTTTTTTCATTTGGTGTACCGATCAATATGATGTTGAAATGGTATTTTTGTTGAATGCCTGAAATTATCTCTTTCGCTTTCCATATTGGTAAAATCCTGGATTTTTCAAGTGAGTTGATATTGAATACAAGATTTGTTCCCTCGGGTAATGAGATTCCTCCTTTTTCTTTTAATTCGATATTGTAAGGCTTGATTTCAATTTTCTTTCGTAAATATTTTTCGAGAAGGTTCATGGAATATTTTGTATTATGATCCCTTTCAACCGAGTATGTGTATGAGTGGGTTAGCAGAAAACTTCTCCCGTCTGTTTTATGACCTATTCTGATTTTTATTTGTGAGAGGAAAGCGATCAATGCCGTTGAAAAAGAATCGGATAAACAAAAACAGAGATCAAATTTTCCGGCCTTTCTGATATTTTTAGCTGTTGCGATATTGTTAAAAAGGCTGTTGGACTTTTTCCTTGTTTTAGGTAGTACACCATCGATTTCGGGAATTAGATTCATCCATTCCATCAGCCCTTCATTTACGACAGCATGGATTTTATTCTCCGGAAAATGCTGTTTTATTCCCCGGATAAATGGCAGGCTCATGATTGTGTCACCAAGGCGGTTTGAAAAAATCACTAAAATTTTCATTTATATCATGGGATCATCAATCTAAAATAATGGGCCGTTATATCGTCTTGATTTGAAAAAAAACTATTTCCGAAAGCTTTTTATGTGCTCAGGTAAACTTAAACTTATGACCGCGAATCGGATGAGCGTTTGGCATAGATTAAATACAAGTCGTATTTGCCGTCTTTTTCAACAATGCAATCAAAATTATGACGCTTCAGAAATTCAACCATTCCTTCCAAGGTGTTATTTTCATAGGGATGGCATTCCATGGCAATTTTGGATATTTTTGCGAGAGATTCTTTCGATGTGTTGTACATAATGTCAAATTCAGCGCCTTCACAATCCATTTTTAAAAAATCTATCTGATTCAGATCGTATTTACTCACAAGAGAATCAAATGACATAGTGGGCACATCGATATAAGTTTCACTGTCTTTTATCAAATGAAATGAATGCCCTCCGGAATTATAAGCCACTTCTCCTTTTTTTAATTTCTCAGGTCTTATATATAATCTGAAAGATCCGTCCTCTTTGCCTATGGCAATATTTTCGGCATTTACATTTTTGATTTCATTCAATTCCAGGTTGGAAAGCAACAAATTGTAATTATCTATAAACGGCTCGAAAGAAATTACACGGCCTTTGTTAGCCAGATTTGCGGCATAAACTGCAAAGGCTCCAATATGTCCGCCAATATCAACTACGGTATCAGTTTCTTTAATTTCAAAGCCTTTCTTACTATAAGATCCTCTTGTCCATACTTCTTTCAGCACCGTACGGTCCATGGTTCTTGCACGAAAATTAAATTTTATGTCGTCATTAACCTTTATGGTGAGAACTTTTCCTCTGGGAGCAATTTTTGAAAGATAATAAACGGGCCTCCTTTTTAAACTGTTGAATTTTAAGATTGACATGCTATATGAATTAAATGTTCAATAT
>WGED01000385.1 GCA_015492915.1 Cyclobacteriaceae bacterium | reverse complement strand
GTGCGGATGCTCTCGATTTCATTGCCGAACAGCTCTATCCGGTAAGGCAGTTCATGAGCGTATGAGAAAATATCCAATATCCCGCCGCGCAGCGCGAACTGCCCCGCCTCATATGCAAAATCCTCTCTTTCAAAATCGAGATCGATCAGCAATTGAAATAATTCGTCGATGTTGATTTCGTCGCCAACCTTGAGGGAAATGGTTTTCTTCTTTAATGCTCTTTTGTTTACTACCTTTTCACAAAGGGCGTCGGGGTAGCTCACGATAATTTCTCCGCGCAGCTCTTTATCATTCAGCCTGCTGATCATGCCGGCCCGCTGCAACACATTGGCATTGTCGGTTTCTTCAAATTGATAAGCGTGCTTGTAGGAGGCCGGGAAAAAATACACCTCCTTTTTTTCCAGAAGATTTTGCAGATCGTTATGAAAATATGCTGCTTCTTCGCGGTCGTGCATGATAAAGAGGTGCGTGGGATGGGAATTGGAAGAGACAACGGAGGCTGAAATGAGCGCATCGATACTGCCGGACAGCCCTTTGAGGTGAATTTTCAAAACCTTATTCGGTCTGAGAATTTCCGAAAGAGTGTCTGTATTAAGGTCGTTTTGGTACCGCCTGACTAATTCCCGTACTTTCAACACTAAAGCTTGAACCGGCAAAATTACAATTCTTATAACGCGGGGTGCATCTTTTTAAGAAAAATTTAGTATTATTTAATGAACCCTTTGATCATTGACGGGTTTAATAAGGTAACAGATCATGAAACCATCCCACCAAAAGACAGATGTTTCGACGGGCAGTCCGGTCATAAAAAGGATAGAGAAAATCCATCCCTTCAAAATGATCAATTACCTGATCATCTCCGCATCCTGTCTTTTGTTTGCCTTTATCATCTTTCTCTTTATAAAATATATTGCCTTCGAACTGGACGGGGAATACGCATTGCGCTTGCCGAGATTTTTTGTGGTTTCGACCCTCATCCTGTTCTCTTCCTTTTACTATACCTCCCGCGTAAAGGAATTTTATGAAAATGATCAAATTTCCATGCTGCGGAGGATGCTCAGCCGCATACTGATCGTCGGACTTTTGTATTTCATGTCTCAGTCTGTTGCATGGATCGAATTGCTCAACAGCCATGATGCCTCGGGAGATTCAAGGCTTATATCATACCTCATTATATTGAGCGGTACGCATTTACTTTTTACTATCGGCGGCATGGTGATCGCGGCGATCCTTTTTTACCGGTACATGCTCATCGAAGATGACCCCGTCAAAACGCTGATTGTCACGACCAATCCCACGGAAAAAGCCAGGCTGGAGATTTACAGGAGCTACTGGAATTTTATCACCGTTTTGTGGATTGTGATATTCCTGATGTTGCTGTTTATCTTCTGAAAAGAAGTTCGGCTCTAATTGGAATACTTTTTAAAGATCTCCTCTACCTCATCGAGGTGCATGATGTAGGCGGGGTTGCGCAATGTTTTTCTCAGCACTTCCGAAATAGCATTGTAATTCAGTCCCATCCTCACGCCGAGCTCGACGCAAAAGGCTACCTCTTCACGATAGATCAGCTTGTCGATGCCCATCAGGATGATGAGTCGGTGAAACTGCTCTATGACTTTTGACTCTTTATTGGGCGGGGAGAAACTGATATTTATTTCTCCGTTCTTGATCTTCTCGACATCAATTTTTTCAATGCCCAGTCTGGCAGCCACGGAATTTATAAAATTCAATTCCATGTGCGACTCTTTGCCGTCAACCTGGGATAATTTGATAAGGTCGTTGATGTGGCTAAGTTTTTCCTCGTAGTTAGGGTCCATAAATCCGGATTGTAATTATTAGGTGCATAAATGTAATTAATATTATTTATTGTATAAAAAAATAATGATGCAATGGTGTGCAGAAAAATACATTGTAATTAACAAGAGTAAAATTCCATGAGATTTTATTGATTTTTTCATTCCGTTATAAGAAAGGGGCCACAGCCTTTTTAGCCTGGCGACAAAACCACAATGAAAAATATGTTGTTTGTTTCATTAAAGTATGGTTTTGGAGGCATTTCAAATTGAGCTAGTGTTAAGTCAAGAATAAAATGATGCTGGGTGTAGAATCATTCTACACCCAGCATTCCGGTGTTTTAATTCAAAAACAGTATTTGCGTTAATTTTCATTTGACATAACAGTAGGTATATAATGCACTATCGATAATTTTTTTATAGCACTTTGATCGCATTAGGTATAGCTATTGATGAGGCTTTATCGTGTTTTTTACCATCCGGATTTCGGGCAGCACAATTTTAATTTCCTTATCGGTTTCTTCATGAGTCCAAAACAGAATAAAATTGACCACGGCATCTTTAACTGTGTAGCCTTGAGATTTCAATTCCTCCAGTTTTTTCACAAAGGATTTTGAAAATTTCAGAATTTCCTTCCGGTTCTTATTATAACAGGTATTATCCTCCACAACAAGTGCATCACCGCTTTGCAGGTGTTTGATCAGGTTTTGCCTGTACCGGCCATTGAAAAAACCAAGCCATACGTCTTTATGGCTTAACTGCAAAACGACATGCTCCTGGGGCGGATAGGTTGTATTATCCTTTAAAAATTGAATGTCTTTTGTAAGGACATTATCAAGAATATGGTTGTTCAGATGAATGGTAAGGTTGTTTTTGGCGCGTGTCATGGCCACATATAATCCCCTTCTCCCGCTATCATCGTTTAGCTGTAACCGGTTGAGCATCAGATATATATTATCAAACTCTTTGCCTTTTGCCTTATGAATCGTTGACACCAAAATGGTATCGATCTTTCCCGAAATAAAATCCTCGAGTCGTGATTCACGCAGAAATACCTCAAAGTCTGATTTGTACTTTCTTTTAGGATTGGCGTCTTCGAAGTCTTTGATCATTTTTATGCAAATATCCAGCTTGGTGCTGCGCGAAAACCGTTTGACCAGATCAGCCCTGGCCTGTTGCCATACTTCGTCGCTTATGACAAAGGTATCATCGCCTAAGTTCATGCAAAACAGGAAATACCGGATCTCATACAGATTATAAAGGTTGAAGCTGTCATTGCTTTGGATGAGTTTTGCATGAAATCCCTGCCTAATGAGCAGGCCGGCTATCTGCAATGCTTCGTCGTTGGTTTTGGTGAGCACGCAGGTAGAGCCGGACAGTCCTGTATTGATGATGTCATTAACTATTGGAGTGATCAATTGTTCCGACCGGTGTTTGACAATTTTAATTTTGCCCGTTTCTTTATTTACCGCGATGATTTCATGTGATTTCAGGCGGTGACGGATGCTCTTGACGAAGCGGTTAGTAAAATCAACCAGGTTTTGCCGGCTCCGGTAATTCTCCACCAGCTCATACTTCACGGCTTCTTTTTCACTGATAAACTTTTCAAGATATTGCGAGCTTGCTCCCCTGAATTCAAAAATATTCTGATCGTCATCACCCACCGCCACAACCCTCATCTCTTCATTGTAGTTCATCAGGGTGGTGATCAGGGCAAACTCGTCAGCGTCCATGTCCTGCGCCTCATCGATGACCAGAACCGCCTTGGTGATACGGTTTGGCTCTACTTCCTTATTGGTAATCTTTTGAATGGCAAGGCGGATTATTTCACCGGATTTCTCAATATCACCCACCCTGCCGAGCAGGTCAAAACAATAGGAATGGAAGGTTTTGATCTCAACAAAATTGGCGGCATTGCCTATGAGCCCAAGCAGGCGCTTTTTAAATTCAGTAGCAGCGGCACGCGAAAAAGTGAGCATGAGCAGTTGCTCGTGCTTGACGTCTTCC
>WGED01000384.1 GCA_015492915.1 Cyclobacteriaceae bacterium | reverse complement strand
AAAATATTTCTAACTTTTTACCTGAAAAAGTGATTTCTCCCCAAATAAATTGACCGACTCGCACGAAGCATATCGCCGGCAGGACAAGGAGCTCATAGAGCAATTCCGCGAAAGCGGTGACCTGGATGTGCTGGGCCGTTTGTACGAACGGTACATGCACCTGGTGTATGGCGTGTGCCTTAAATACCTGAAAGACAGGGAAGAAAGCCGCGATGCGACGATGCAGATATTCGAAGTACTGATGGATAAAATTCCGCGGCAGGCGATTTCCGATTTTAAAGCATGGCTGTATGTGCTCACCAAAAACCATTGCCTGATGCTGTTGCGCTCAAAAAAATCACAGCATGAAAAACATAAAAAATTGTATGAAGAACAGACCTTTTTTATGGAATCGGGCTATGAAATGCATCATGATAATGAGCCAGATTTAGAATCGAACATCGAATTGCTGAAAAAATGCATCGAACAATTGAAATCGGAGCAACAGGAATGTGTTAAATTGTTTTACCTCAGCGAAAAGCCCTACCGGGAGATAGCTGATTCGTTGGGCATTGCGTTGAAAACGGTGAAAAGTCATATACAAAACGGCAAGCGAAACCTGAAAAACTGCATGGAGAACCATGGCTGACGACAAACGACATACGGGCAGCTTTGAAGAGTATCAGCGATACCTCAACGGGGAGATGTCGCCGGAGGAAGAGCATGCCTTCGAAAAGCGGATGCTGGGCGATGCCTTTGAGGAGGAAGCTTTCGAGGGCTTGTCGCAAGTGAGTAGTGAGGAGTTGACGACAGACATGGCAGAGCTGAGAAAGCGTCTTGGGGAAAAGACCCGAAAGAAACAGGCATTACCCTTGTGGCGCATCGCTGCGTCGCTGGCACTGCTCGGCCTGGCCTCCTTCCTGATCTATTTTCTCATCAATACCAGGCCTGTTGCGATAACAGAACAGGCTGTTCCTGAAGGGAAGGTTGAAAAAGGGCTGGCCATTCATGAAAAAGAAGACACCTCAGCGATGAGAGAGGACGGTGTGCTGGCTCTGGAGCAGGAGATGAAGCGGGAAGAAAAAGCGGCGAGCGAACCCCCTCCCGTCCGGAAGATGAAAAAGACACAGGAAAAATCACCGAAAACCCATGAGAAAACGACGATTATCGAGGTGCCTGACGAAGAAGAGACCAAAGAAGATATCACTGCTGATGTGGATATAGAAGAAGAAATGGAAATGTTGGATACAGGAATTGAAGATGAGGTCTTAGAGGAAGTACAGAAACAAAATATCATCCGGCCAATGGCCCGGACAGCCCCTGAAAAACTGCAAACTAAAAAAGGGGAATTAAAATTGCTCGAAATTCATGGCAAGGTAATAGATGCCGAAGACGGTCTCCCCCTGCCCGGCGTCAATGTGATCGTTGAAAACACGACTGTAGGAACAGTAACAAACATAGACGGAAAGTTCTATATCAAAACCCCAGGAGACTCTTCCACAACGCTGCGCTTTAACTTTATAGGCTACAATGAAGAAACCGTAAAAGTCAATGGCAAAGATTCCGTTTTTGTCACACTCGAGCCTGATGTCTCAGCTCTCAGCGAAGTGGTGGTGATGGCCTATGGCACGCAGTCTGTGGAAGATCAGGATGAAGTGAGATACGTCCCGCCTAAACCTGCCGGAGGCAATAGAAAATTTAGAAAATACATCAAAGAGCACCTTATTTATCCGGTCACGGCAAATGAGAAAAAGGTCAAAGGCACCGTGGTCCTGCGATTAAAGATTGCCCCGGACGGTAGTATTTCCGATATCGTGGTAGTCAAAAGTCCCGGGCCTGAATTTACCGAAGAAGCCCTCAGGCTGATAAAGGAAGGCCCGGAATGGAAACCCGCTTTGCGGAATGATATCCCCGAAGCCGGGGAAGTAGTGGTCAGGATCAGGTTCCGTCCTTAAAGCCCGCAGGCATGAAAAATAACCATATTTTCATATCAATCAAACCTGCCTGACACCACATTGCTAAAGGGTGATTCTTTACCCGAGTCAAATATGATTTTCAAGGCATATTCATATTCAATCCCGTTTCGCACTAAATGGTCCCTGAAAGAGCGTGCCGCACCGGGTATGGATTTATAGGCGGCAAAATGTGCGCCTGCCGCAGCACGGTATAGCACATACCTGCTCACAGGCACATCCTCCGGTAGCGACCACCGGAGCAAAAATCCCCGTTTTTCCATATCTTTTTCAATCGTTAAGTCCGTTACTGCTGCATCAGGCCTTTTGTTGGGTGTCTTGACCGTTAGCGGATAAGAGGGCTCGGAGCGCAACCCCGATTCATCTACCGTGTGTAAAATATAACGATATTCCATGCCGGACCCGGCATCCCGGTCGGTAAACTCCAATTCCTCCGCTTTTTTGTTTACCGGGATAAAAATTTTCCTTTCTTCTTTTCCGTTCTCCCCGACACGAAGCTCATAGCCTGCGACATCCGTGCTGGAACTCGGAATCCATCTCATCTTTATGCCTTTGTCTGTAATTTCATAGTCGGTAAAGACCGGTTTGGTAGGAGGTATGAGATCGGGCCTTGTGAGCACGAGGATTTCGGAATAGTCAGAATAATTCCATCGTGTATCCACCGCTTTCACCCGATAATAGATGTGTCGCGTCAGGGTTTTTATTTGAATAGTGTCAGTAAACACCGTGTCTGCCAGGGGTTTTTTGTTTACACTGGAAAATACGTGTTCTGCGCTGTTGGAAAAATAAATCATGTATCCTGCCAGATCAGGCTCTTTGCCCAGCCTCCATTTTATGGTCACCACGCCCGTTGTGTCAATGTGCCCTTCGAGTCCCGAAGGTGCCGCGGGCGGTATGCTGTCGATGACCGCTGCATACGAAACCATAGAGATACTCCCGTTCCCTGCTGTATCCACAGCCGCCACCACGTAATAGTTGCCCGACATCCGATCGGCATTATAATCAATGAAAGATGTAGAATCAGGAGGGATGATTTTATCATGAACAGGTTTGAAATTGGTTTTCAGGTTGTCGCCTCTCCCGATATAATATCCGGCCAGATCGGGTTCCGGGTCAGGTTTGTCCCACATGATGTGTACGATACCTTCCCCGATCATTTCGGCGTCAACATTTTGGGGCGGTGCGGGCGGTGTGCGGTCACGTCCCATAGCTTTTACTGCAGCGGAAGGCAGGCTTTTTTCTCCGAAAGGCGTAATGCCGGTAAGACGGTAATAATAAGGTCTGTAATTGACCGGTACGGAATCGGTGTATTGAAATACATTCGATTTATTACCGATATGGTCCGAAGAAGGATTGATATACGGCAGTTCGGTCAGGGATTTGAATGTTTGCCCGCCGTCATCAGACCGTTCGATATAATAAGCCGAAAACACGTTTTCATGGATCGCCTTATCCCAGGTGATTACAATTGTGTTTTCCGATTCATACACTTTGCTGATCATTGGCGCAGGCACCGGGGGTGCAGCAAGGTTGTGTAATGTAATATATGCCGTATCTGTTTTATAAATATCGCTGGGCACTGCCGCAAACACCCTGTATATATAATGTTTGCCACTTTCCACACTGCGGTCCTCATAGCGCAGCCCCAGGGCATCGGCCGTCTGTTGCGACAAATCTGCCGCCAGCAGGCTGAACGAGTAACGATTCATGAATTCATCTGCCTTATCGTAAATGGTCGTACCGCTGCTACGGAAACTGTTACCATATAATGCCTGGGCGGCAATGGCCGGTAGGGATTTATTCTCAGCATTGTCAATAATGCGCTCCCACTCGCTCAACGGCTTGGGTAACACGGGTATATTATTAAGCCTCTGATATTTCGACAGATCGAGGTCATCTTCATTGCTAAAAGCCAGCCTCTCCACCACATAACCCGTTTTGTTCAGATACGACCATGCGCCGGGCGTTGTCGGCGCCCATCGCAATACGATACGATCACCGTATGACTTGGCTGTCAGGTGTATCCTGGCGCTAAATGCCTCACTTAATGAATCGCTCTGACCATATGCCTGCATTGTAATCAGGCACAGCACTATTTGCCACAATCCATTTAATTTATTTTTCATGGTATTTTAATAATTAAATGTTTTCACCATACTGGAGCTTGTAGTCTGATTTATATTACCGCCGCTTCCGCCAAACATGGCCTCGATTATCCCTAAGCTGGTATTCAGAGTAGGCACTCTGTATCTTATGCCGACACCATAGGTGCCCCGGATATAATTAAACGTAACAGGGTCTTTTAAAAGCGTGGCAACCAGTCTTGAATACAGGTCGCGATACTTCAATTGCAATCGCATTTTTAAGGTTTCAATGCCCCACGATGATCTTTCACTCAAGATCCGCGATATCGATCTTTTAAGATCCTGGTGGTGCAATCTCACATAAGTACTCGTTAAATATGACAATTCGAGGGCATACGAAACATTGCCTGTAGCGAATGCTTCTTCGTTTATGTTAGTCGTGACGCCGGCAAACAGGGATGACAAACCGTAACCGGCTACCGCAGAAGCAAGAGCATTATTACCGCCGGTATTACCCGTGGCGGTATTTTCTTCATCGTTATTCTCCTGCATGCCTGACACGCGTTCTATCTCCCACTGCTGTATGGGATTTTCGTACCCGGACGTCAATACAATGGTCCTGGTTGGGGGAATTCCCGGTCTGTTTCTGAGTGAAGCCCTCAGGCCACTTCTTCTGAGCACTTCGTCGCTGGTCATGGTGTTGTTAAGGTCTTCATAAATGCTATATACCCACGGGCGGGCCACAGAATTGTGATAATCGTAGTTAAAAGGATCATAAAACTCCACCAGTGGCCCGAGTCTTTGGATTCCGTTTTTGTAATAGCCTCTTATATCATACTCATCAAACTGCTCCGGGATTTGCCCGCTCAGCTCACAGAATTCGCCAAATATAAAAGTACCGAACTCCGCATCAAGGCTGACATCGGCAAGTTTTTCACGGAGGGTATTGAATTTGCTTGTTTTGAAGTAATAATGATATAACAGCTCCTCACCCGAACGCACCACCTCTCCCGGCAGCTTGCGTTCCAAATTCACGACAGCTGTGTAATCAGACGTAACAAGCCGCATTTGAATGGGCGTTAAAACCGAAGTGCGATCCAGCGCATTCATTTCCCTTTGCACTATATTCCTTAGCTCTTCCTCCCTCGAAGGCTTGCGCACTATCTGGAGGGAATAATAAGTCTGATTTTCAAGAGGGGGCAAGGCAAAGGAAATTCCGTTGGACTCCACCCGTATATACCTTTCTACTACATCCCCTCCGCCCAGAGGCGTGAACCGTGCCACATAATCATACTCTCTTCCGTCTATTTCGCGCTCAAACAAATAAGCCTGTGTGCGAAGAT
>WGED01000383.1 GCA_015492915.1 Cyclobacteriaceae bacterium | reverse complement strand
ATTGGTGCATTCTTACAGGAGCTATAGGTAAAAGCGTGCCCCCATAGCTCAACAGGATAGAGCATCGGACTTCTAATCCGACGGTTCCAGGTTCGAACCCTGGTGGGGGCATAATATCGAATTCACATCGAAGCAGGACAGGTGCAGTGACCAGAACGAAAGAATTTCACCATTTGGGTGTCCTGGCGCGGTTCTGTAGCGCACATATTAATGAAATCATAGCATTCGGGGGAGTTTATGAATTAGAAGATGGTACAGTTATAGATTACACCGAAATCATAAGGCAAATAATGAACCTCTGTGGTAAGAAACGTGGTTCTGGTGAGAGAACAAAGAAGAATAAGATGGGCAAAATCATAACTGCAAAAGCTGAACTCAGAAAGTATGAAAAATCAATCAGGAAAAATAATCAATCAATTTAGTTTCATCCGCCATATTGATTAAAGCTGCTATAATATCCTGTTCACTCACATGAACACCATGCTTCTGGGCGAGCTTGTATTTTAAACCGGATACCTTTAGTTTTGCATCCAGAGGGATAATCCATCCCGTTTTTACCGTCTTCGGTTTGCTTGCCTCTCCTCTCGTTTTAGATATCCCCTGTTCAAACTGAGGGAGGACTGTATCAGTCAGCTTCCCCAGCTTTTTCTTCGACATGAATGCCTTCCTCCAGTAATATGAATTCCTCTCCAAACCGTCCGTAATCCTCTGCCCCATGTGAATTAGGGGCATACTCGAAAATAGACTGACCATGTGACGGCGCCTCGGCCAGGGCGATGTTGTCCCGAATCACCGTCTCGAAAACATGCCCTGAAAAGCTATTGCGAATGAATTCGACTGCCTCTTTGTGCAGGTTTTTTCGGCCGTCGAACAGCGTGCAGAGAACGCCGGCTATTTCCAAAACAGGATTCAACCGCTGCCTGGTCAGCTCCACAGCCTGCAAGAGCGAGCCAAGGCCCTGCAGAGCATAAAATTCACTCTGGACAGGAATCACCAGCTCATTCACGAAGGTGAAGGCGTTTATTGTCATCAGGCCGAGTGATGGCGGGCAGTCAATGATAATGTAATCATAATCGGCATGCTGCAGTGCCTGCTTGAGCAAATAATCCCGGCCGACCTCGCCGCCGAGCACCAGGTCTGCGGAGGATAGCTTAATATTTGATGGTATAACATGCAGCCCGGCCCGGTCGATGGCCACTTCCTCAAATTCTGCCTGGCTGGTGAGTAAATCCCAGACAGACATTTTTAGCTCGGCAGGATTGATGCCGAGCCCTGTGGTCAAATTAGCCTGATGATCCAGGTCCACCGCGAGGACACGGAAGCCCTTGCGGTGGAGCCAGGAACTCAGGTTGATGGCGGTCGTCGTTTTGCCGACACCACCTTTCTGATTGGATATAGCTACTTTCCGCATATCCGGAAAATAGCATTTCCGGATGATTTCTGCAAGAATTATGTCACAGCCGGTTTCGGTTGTGCACCATGAAATAGATGGCTACGCGTAGGTGATGCCGGCGTTCGCGCAACGCCTTGAGCCTATTGCGCCAGTCCGGACACATCCCCTCACGCGCGAGGAAAAGCACGGTAGCGATCTCAGCCTTGCATTCTTTTTCCTGCTCGATGAGATGCCAGAGGCACCGGCCTACGTTGATTTTCTTGGCTGCCATGGCGATGATCCTCCATTTGGTTAAGGGTTCAGATTCAAGCTGTACCTGGTACATCGGCAACTTTCCGGAAATCTGTAATTCCGGATTTCCGGAAAACGTGCGGCCGATCCGGAAATGCGGATTTCCGGAATTCCGGAAAATGAAAGAGGATCGCCACAAGGCAGCCATGAATGCCGAATTTTGCGCTGAGACGGCTGTGAACGCGATTTTTCTGCCCCCGCACAGGAATGTATCTGAAACAGCGTATTTTAAACAATTACGATGTTTTTACTTGATTTTTGCACAATTTATAAACATATTTTAGCGCATCTCGCTTAACCACATTGATTACTATCCGATAAGTATTTTGTGAACTAAGAGGATATTGAGGATGATTAATACCTCAGTAAGCGTTAATGTTGTGCATTCTATTATCGATGTGATAAATGCTCCTGCATGCCATTGCGCTAACAACAGAATAGAGTTCGTTAATGATGCTTTTATGCGCTTCTTTGGAAAAAAATTTGAGGATGTCGTTGGCTTATCCCCCGCCAAAATTTTCAATGGTAATAAAGCCGGACAACGTGTCATGCAGGAGTTGGAAAGGCTCTGCAGCCTGAAGATGCGCACGCTGTTTGGGCCATTCAGGCAGGGGTCGCGATCGTATAACCTGAAAATAGACTATCTTCATGAGATAGAGTCAACGATCATTCAGATCGTTGATATCCAGGACGATGATGCCGATAAGGCATTTTTCGATTTCATTGAGAAATACAATGGGCGTTTGGTTAGAACGGCCATTACCACGAGTAATACCACAGTTTACAGGGGGCACCGGCGGACGAGCCCAAATTTCTACCTGAATGCCAGCACCATAAGGAAAGGAATAGCGCCCTTCGGAACTGCCCAATGGATTCACGCACACCGTATTACTGAGCGAGACGAAGATGGGCGCGATCATGAAGTTGGGACGGTGTTTCTGCGCGGCGAAGATTTGATACGTAATATCCGGGTAAGTCGCGTTGAGCTGAATCCTGGCTCTTATAGTTTCCATGTCGTCCTGGAAAAAGACGGAAATGATGCGTACCGGCCCGTTTACAGGATAGGCCGGGGCGGTAAAGCAAGAAGGTTGACTGTTGGCAAGTTAATTGATAACTGGGAGACACTGCAATATGCCAGCTCTGCAAGTAAGAAAGAAGGTTAGATCACGGGAAAAAGGGACATATATCTCCACGTTTTATTACGTCATCTGCGAAAAATGCGGATGGCGCTGGCGCACAAGAAGTGATAAGGTCCCCATGCAGTGCAGACACAATACCTGCACGGCATGGCAGCCGGTGACTGAAGTCATCCGAATAGGTGATCCGGACTATGAACAAAAGAAAGCAGCATTTCTTGAGAAATTTCATGCTCCCGTGCAGAAAAGCCTTGACATTGTTTCGTGATTTTTTAAATTGGGGATAACGGTTGCGAGCCCTCTGCGTGGCCGACATGCTCTTTTAAATTTAGTGAGGGAGGTGACTGGAAACGCCTTTAAAACAAATCAACCGACGGATAAGAGACCCAATCTATGTATGGGCCTGGGAATTTTTTTTGTCGGTTGATTTGTCAGTTTTCCAGCCCGGGGCCCATACATAGGTTGGGTTTTTTTGTTGCAATAATCGGGTTAAACAAGTAGCATGAAAATTACTCAAAAGAGGAGACAATATGAATATTTTTGAACTGGCCATAATTGCTTTCTTGGCTTTGCTTTCTTTGTCTGCAATAAGGTTCTATTTGGCAAAACGTGATCTGCTGAGAATGGGAATTATAGAGAAAGTTACTGCAATTATTGTTATTTTTTGGATGCTGCTACTTTGGCTGGGAGCTCTGTTTGTTTTGACAGTAGTATTCATAAGCAATATATTCCAGTAGATAAACGGCGTTGCTGTGGCAGAACTGGCAAATGCAAGTGTAGATGGGCTGCCGAGTGCCAGGTTCAGCGATCGCCGCTGTTAACGCATTGGCGCCCAGTTTGCTGGGATGCAGACTGGTATTGGCTGCCTAATTGAGAACAAAAAATAAACAACGGCGCTCCTGTGGCGGAATTGGCAGACGCTAACGTTGCAACTGATAGGTGGGAAAATAGTGTAGCGATAAACACTGCTACGGTGTGCAGGATCGCGAATCCTGTTATGATAGCAAGAGAAGGCTGTGGTGATGGTTTAGCAAGTGTACCAAACCACAGAATATACGTACCACCGTGCAGGTTCGATTCCTGCCAGGAGCGCCGGTTGTTTACTGCAAGGAGGTGAGTTATGGATGATTTAAGGATCGTTAATAAAAACGGAAAACCGTTGCTAAACAGAAGGAAATCGCTGAAGTTATCTTGCAGGCATTGAAGGAAAACTCTTGATAAAGAGCGAAGGAGATAATATGAAACTCCATTGCTGGTACTGCCATAAGGCAGTGACAACAGAACTTCCAGAAAAAGCGCTTTTCCGCGCTATTGCCGT
>WGED01000382.1 GCA_015492915.1 Cyclobacteriaceae bacterium | reverse complement strand
GTATTTATCAATGATGGAAAAGGGAATTTTGAAGAGAAGAGATTGCCCGTTGAAGCGCAGTTCTCGCCAGTATATGCCATACACACTGTAGACGTAAATGATGACGGCTTTCCCGATATCATTCTCGGGGGCAATCAGTCAAACACAAGGGTGACCACGGGCAGGTTTGATGCATTGTATGGAGTAGTGCTGCAGGGTGATGGTAAAGGCGGGTTCACAACGGTCGATCCATTGACAACCGGCTTGAAAATCAAGGGCGATATGCGCTCCATTTCGCAGATCGATAATAATCATGGAAAATTCATGATTTTTTCAATCAATAACGGATCGCCGCAGGTGTACAGGCTAAACCCCACGAGCAGGTGACAAAAGGCCTGTCATAAAAATACCCCTATTTCCATGAATCAAGTACTTTTTTGTAGTTTTCCCGCACTTCGGGGTATGGGGTTTTCTCAATTATTTCACTGATCCTGTCTTTTATGATCTTGCTGGATTTCTCATCAAAAGACTTCAGCCAGAACATATTTTTCTGTATGGCATCCGACACCACCCTGCTCAGTCTTATCTGATCGCCTTCATTTAAAAATCCCGCCTGGAGCTGCTGTCTGAGGATATAATTGGTCATTTCCATAAAACTGTTCTGTACCGATGGAAGCCCCCTTTGCATACGCCGGTCATGCATCTCGGATGACTCCATGATCTGATATGCCAGATCGAGCTTTTTCTGTATCACATCCATCCCAAACACATAAAATTCTACCAGTTCGTCGTGGTAATACTGCTCCTTGCTCAGAAAATTATAGTAAATGGAAATCAGGCCGTTGGGCACGCCGGCAAAAAACTGTATCCGGTACGCCTTGTCGGCCAGCGTCATGGTATCGCTATTTAAAAAGTAAAAATTCTCATCGCTGATAAACCGCTCAAAGCAGTCGCCGGATTTCGGACTGTTTTTCCGTGGCAATGATCGCGGCTTTTCCGTTTTGAGCTTTTCCAGCGCGGTGAAAGCATCCATAAATTCATCACTTCCCCATGGCTTGCTGCAGTCCGGCATGCCGAATTTCTTGTATTCCTCCATCGTAAGAGAAAAGTCTTCTCTCTTGCTTTTGCAGGAAATCACCGACAAAACAACCAGCAACAAAATACCTGTAAAATATCTCTTCATGGTTTGAAAATGAAATGGGTACACACTACACCCTGCAATGATAAAACATTGCGTTGCCTTATAAAAGTGATCCGGGTTTTTTGCTCAAAAACGGCGATGACGCAAGGCTATCAATGCTTGCCCGTAGCCCTGCCTTCCCATCCGCTCTTGCCTTCGTCGATAAATATCTCATGCACCGTGCGCGACACGCGCTCGTCCACTTCCTCCACAAGGCGCACGCGCAATGGGTTTTTGAGCATTTTCTGCCATTTCAGCAGCGGCGCCCACGGCTCATCCGATTTATCGGTTTCATAAATCAGGTACGCCCATTCTTCGGCAAAGAAATTACCTTTCACGGCAGGGATCATCTGCTGCATGTTCGAAGCGAGAAAACTCAGCGACAACGCCCTGGCCCAGTATATCCACGGCCCACCCGTGATGTACATGTACGGATTGAGCAGGCGGGGTGCATTTTCGAGTCCCGCATTGCTGTAATTCAACTGGATGCCGGCAAACCCGACGCCTGTTTTTTCATTGTAAAAAGTGATCCACGGCACGTCATCCTCCATAAACAGATCCGTAAGGTCCGGCATTTTGGTGACATCATAAACGATCACGTTGTCGCGAATGGGATCGTACCATGCCGCATGGGTCATCAGCTCCCGCTTGAAGACAATCTCGCCGTTTCTCAGCGCGATGCAGTCAACCCGCTTGTTGATGCGCATGGTGGTGTTGCTGATGAAATACGGGGCATTTGGATAAAAGCGGTACCGCACCGAAGCATCCACCTCGGGCACGCCGCGCAAAGGCCCCCACATCTCCGCCGTAGCCATCACCGGCCCGGCCATAAAGCCCACATGCTCAGGCGGTTTCCAGTCTGCCGTATGTGTCCACGGGCGTGGTGGCACATAAATGCCCGGGTTCCAGTGAATAGCGCCGTTGGTCTCCATGCGGTGATACAATGGAAAATCAGCCTTTTTTTTCAGGGCTATCTGGTCAAGGTGGCCTGAGTTTGGATGCAGGACTATGGAAATTTTATCATTTTCTATCCTCATGCCGGGGGCTTCTCCCTGCACCTTCAGGTCCGTATCGTATATTTTGGCCATGGCATTTTCATTGTTATAAAAAACCAGGAATACCTTACTTTTGCGCGCAGGCACATCGGCAAGAAAGGCCACCCTGGCCGTCACCGTGGGCATCCATAGCGGTATCTCCCGCGTCGGCTTGCCCGATTCATCCGGCTCCATATCATCTTCCTTCATGAATTTCTTAATATCCCATACCTGGCTGGGAATCTCTTTCCATGCAAAAGTTTCGGGGTCGATTTCCACCACCCGCACATCGCGCACGAGGTGCTCTGCTTCATCGGGATAAAAAGCGAGCAACACCTCCACCGGCTCCTTCTTTCGCTCTATGCCCGCCGTCTCACTCAGCACAACCGCCTTGTAGCCTTTCCATGCGAGATCAAACACGCTGCCGCCTTCCGGCGCTTTCACCTTTTTGACAGCAGTCAGGAAAACATCTTCAGGCGAATTTTTGATGTCTTTCTTCATGCGCACCGTCAGCCTTATCTCATAGGTTTTGCCCGGCTCCCAGCGCACCCAGCCCACGATATGCGGATGCGAGTAAAGCGTGCCGTCTTCCGAAAGGCCATAGCCCGACGGCGGACGGTGGCTGATCACGGGCTTGTCGCGCTCGAGCACATCATCGGCACGGTGCAGGTCGGTGAATCTCAGTACTTTACCATTGACTGCTGCCTCCACCTCGATGATGGACGGCTGCGGCAGTTCCACCTCCGCGATAAAATGATAAAACGGCATGGCCGGGCAGGGATAGCCGAGTTCGATACTAGTGATTTTGAGCTCTTTGGATTTTTTCTTCTGGGCAGTTAACGACTGTGGCAACAGCATGGTCAGCACCC
>WGED01000381.1 GCA_015492915.1 Cyclobacteriaceae bacterium | reverse complement strand
TTTTACTAATGCCGTGCTCGATGAGATAGTTCATCACAGCCAGTGCCCGTGCTTCGGATAGCCTGAGATTGGCAGAGGATGATCCCTGGTTATCGGTGTGGCCGCCGAGCTCGACTTCCAGCGATGGATTTTCATTGAGCAACTTCAGCAAGCGCTCCAGTTCAGGCTCCGAATCAGGTAAAATCTCGGCCTTGCTCTGTACAAAAAAGATATTGTTGAGTTGTACCGTTTCGCCTACCTTTAAGGGGGTCAGCTCCAGATCGCGGGTTATTTCTTTGTATTCCTTCACATTGGAGAAATCTTCGTTCTGGCTGATGGCGATATAGCCTTTTGCCTCAGCTCTGAACCCGTACTTTTTACCTACCGGCAATACGATCTTGTAGTTGCCGTTCACAGGGTCGGAGGTGGCGATGCCGTTTTCATCATTATCAGGCAGGCTTTCATAAAAGATATCCGCCTTGATGGGTTTTTTGGTTCTTGAATTGATCACGCGGCCGGTGATGAGCACCACCGGGTCGGGCTTTTCTTCCGGGTTGAGCGAAATACGGAAAATATCCTCGTCGGTGGGATTAAAATCAACTTTGTTGAGAGCGCCGGCCGTAGATACGAAGTAGGCATAATCCCCGCGTGCGGAAATGGAGTAGTAGCCATCCCAGGCAGATGAATTGACCGCTTTGCCGATGTTTACGGGCTTCGACCATTTGGTCCAGGTGTCATCCAGTCTGCGGCTATAAAAAATATCACTTTCTCCATAGCCACCGTGGCCGTTGGAAGAGAAATACAATGTTCTGTTATCCGAAGCAAGGAAAGGTGCGTATTCCACTTTACGCGTGTTGATGACAGGACCCAGGTTTACGGGTCTCGACCATGAGTCCTCACCCGTTCTGAAACTGACGTACAGGTCCTGGTCGCCGCGGCTGTCCTTTCGCTCCACGGCGGAGATCAGTACTGTGCCCGAATTGGACAGACAATAATCCTGATATTCGCTCAGATTGTGATAGTCCTCGATTTTTTGTGCTTTGGGGGCGCTCCATCCCGAAGCCAGCTTCCTGCTGATGGATACACCATCCTCCACGTTGCCGTCTTCATAATATGCATTGATCAGCAACAGTGTATGACCATCGGGCGTCACGGAGCAAATACCGTTAGGCAGCTTGTCATTGAGCGGTTTGCCGGCATTAAGTGCCAGCGACCACTTTTCGCCGATCCTGTCGGAATAATAGATATCCTGGTCATCACGCTTGCCGCCCATGTTTTGAGGACTATTCTTTCTGGCAAAATACAATCTCAATCCATCGGGTGAAATGATGGGTTTTGATTCGATGTATTTGGTGTTTACATTATCGCTGAGTCGCTCTTTTTTTGCTACAATTTTGATCTCCTCGGGTTCCGCGGATACGGTGGCTTTGGCTCCGGGTATAACCTCGCCTTTGTATTCTTCTTCACAGATACCCACGGCGTCGATCTGCGCCCACCCTTTATGGACGTAAGTGTTCAGATGCACCGCTACTTTGGTGACGAGATATGGGGTTTTCTCTGTTTTTACCGAAAGCACGTTGAAAGGCTTGCTCATAGCCTGCCCTTTCGATTCGTACACTACATGCTCATTTTCATCCTGATCAATCAGTACTACCTTGGTGATCCTGCCGGGTAGATAGTTTTCGACGATGATCACCTGGCTGACAGGTTGCGGGTTTGCATATGCCAGTGTCATGGTGCCGTAACCGCTCTCGGTATTGAGGCGGAAAGCCTTTTTGCTCATTTTTCCATACGGCGCTGCATCGGGTTTGCCGAGTGCTTCCTTTGCGGAATATTGCGTGTCGGAAAACTGGTTGAACTGAAATTCCACTTTCGATGCCCATTGTATCTCTTGTGAGAGACCAGATGAAAATGCAATGATTGATAACAGTACGCTGAGCAATATATTTTTCATAGCTTTTATTTCACAAGTTTAAATACTCAACACGTTCAGGATTGCCATGCAATTTCTGTTTTAATGCCATGAATTTTTAATGATTTTTCTGGAAAAAGGCACACAATTTTTGTATGGATAAAAATTGCGTTTTTCTCATAAAATCGGCCCCGGGATCGTATATTTGCTGCGATTTTTTTTCGTGACTTTTCAATAAAAAAATTTATGAATAACGATATCTCAACAAAAGCGGCCGACAATATCAGAATATTGTCAGCGGCCATGGTAGAAAAAGCAAAATCCGGTCATCCCGGCGGCGCTATGGGCGGCGCGGATTATGTGCATACCCTCTATGCCGAATTTTTGAATTTCGATCCTGATGATATGGCCTGGCCATTCCGCGACAGATTTTTTCTCGATCCCGGTCATATGTCGCCAATGCTGTACTCTGTCCTCACTCTTGTCGGAACCTTTTCACTCGATGACCTGAAACAATTCAGGCAGTGGGGGAGTCCGACTCCGGGCCACCCCGAGCTCGATACAAAAAGGGGAGTGGAGAACACATCGGGACCACTCGGACAGGGCCATGCCATGGCTGTTGGTGCTGCGATCGCTGAGCGGTTTCTGGTGCAGCGATTTGGTGACTGGATGGCGCATAAGACCTATACTTTCATTTCCGATGGGGGTATCCAGGAAGAGATATCGCAGGGGGCAGGGAGGATCGCCGGCTATCTGGGCCTCGGCAATCTCATCATGTTTTACGATTCGAATGATATTCAGCTCTCCACCGAGACCAATGCGGTGACGAAGGAAGACACGGCAGCCAAATATAGGGCTTGGGGCTGGGAGGTAGTGACCATTGACGGCAACAACCCCGAAGAGATCAGGGCTGCACTAAAGCAGGCGCACAACCAGAACGAAAAGCCTTTCCTGATCATCGGTAAGACAGTGATGGGAAAAGGCGCGGTCGCTCCCGATGGCTCGAGTTTTGAAAACCAGACGAGCACACACGGCATGCCGCTCTCTGCTGCAGGGGCATCTTTTGAAAAAACAATCACCAATCTCGGTGGTGATCCGGAGAATCCTTTCGTCATTTTTGATGATGTAAAAGCTTATTGGGATGAGGTGAAAAAGCAGAAAAAAGAGACAGTTGCGACTAAAAAGGCACAAGAGCAGCAATGGGAAAAAGATAATCCTGAACTGGCTGCCAAACTTAAAGCTTTCCTCAACGGTGAACCACCGGTAATCAATTATGAAGAGATCGTGCAGAAAGAAAATGCCGCCACAAGGGCTGCCTCAGGC
>WGED01000380.1 GCA_015492915.1 Cyclobacteriaceae bacterium | reverse complement strand
TTCGTATATAATGCAAAGATAATAAAAAGTTACCAAATTGGTAATTTGGTGAATTTTTTATTGTTGCCAAGGCTTTATATAGTGCACTTAGTTGCCTAATAGAAATATGGCATGAGTGCCAAAGGCTAAAATAGCCAATTTTTGCAGTAACTCCATACCGTAATTCACCGTTGCTTTTTTAGGATCCAGGCCCCAAAAAGAATTCCCCCTATGAAAAATCATCGTTTTTTCATAGCTTTTTGCGACGGGTGGCTGCTCAGCCCGGGTGTGGTTTGACACTGCACTTCGATATCTTAGAATTCTTGTATTCAGGTTTGGAGATATTTGGTCGTAGATACAATCTACGCCCAGTGGGTTTAATGTCTTTGTTTTCTTATGATCCACTGGTCATCTAAGTCAGAACGTATTGCAGAGTATCGGGTTGGTAAGTTTGCTAATTTATTGAGTGTCGGATCTATCTCCACAATTTCTTTAAGCCCTACTATTCTAGCAACTTCCTTATAGTCATCATTGGAGAAAAACTGCCAGGCTCCGTCTTCCGTTTCAAAAATTCACCTCAAAATCTGTTGAAATGTTATTTCCTAATGAAATAGTGATTAATTTTGCGCCCCGAAAACAGCATGTAGTCATGAACGTATTCAAATTCGGCGGCGCTTCGGTAAAGGACGCCGCTTCGGTCAAAAACATCATCAATATCCTCAGAGAAAACAATTCCACACCCACCGTCGTGGTCGTGTCTGCCATGGGCAAGACGACCAACAGGCTGGAGGGCATCATTGAAAAATTTGTGAACAAGCAGAAGGATGCCCTGGCTGATGATGTGAAGGTGCTGCAGAAATATCACTACAGCATCATGGAAGGGCTTTTCGAAGACAAGGGCCATCCTGTGTGGGAGGATATCGCAAACCTTTTTTCCGAGCTTGACCGTGAACTGGCCAAGGAGCCGTCGCTCAATTTCGATCATGACTACGACCAGATCATCTGTTTCGGCGAATTGCTTTCCACGAAGATTATCGCGCATTATCTGCGGAGCAGCGGCCTGAAGGCCGAATGGAAAGATGTGCGCTATGCCGTCAAAACGAACAATGCCTACCGCGAGGCGCGGGTCAACTGGGAGGTGACGCGCGAATTGGTGAAGGAGCATTTCAAATTCGGCGACAGCCACATTCTGGTCACGCAGGGCTTTCTCGGTTCTACGCCCGACAACATCACTACCACGCTGGGCCGTGAGGGCTCCGACTACACCGCGGCCATCCTCGCCCATGTGCTGAAGGCCGAAAAAGTCGTGATATGGAAAGACGTTCCGGGCGTGCTCAACGCCGATCCCAAATGGTTTGACGATACGGTGCTGCTGCCTGAGCTCTCGTATTTTGATGCCATCGAGCTGGCCTATTACGGTGCTTCGGTCATCCATCCGAAGACCATCAAGCCGTTGCAAAACAAGAACATCAACCTGTATGTGAAGTCCTTCAAAAACCCGCAGGCGGAAGGCACGGTCATCAACAATGTGAAATACGACAAGCTGGTGCCGTCGTTCATCTTTAAAATGGACCAGGTACTCATCCGCCTCTCGCCGCACGACTACTCATTTGTGGCGGAAGACCATTTGCAGACCATATTCGGCATCCTTTCGGAAAACAGGGTGAAGATCAACCTGATGCAGAATTCGGCGCTCAAATTCCTGATCTGCGTCAACAACGACAAGCGCAAGCTGCCCAAAGTGATCGATCTGTTGGAGAAGGATTTTAAAGTGAGCTACGAGACAGGGCTCGAGCTGATCACCATCCGCTATTTCGATCAGTCAACCATTGACAGGGTGATGATCAACAAAGAGCTGATCCTCGAGCATCGCGACAAGAAGAACATCCAGCTTATCGTGCGCGATCTGGGTTAAAAAATCCCACCAGCGGGCCTTTGTTCAGGACAAATGCATTTAACTTTTCATGTATGAACATTTACGGTTATTTTCATTTTTGTCATGATTTTTGCCCATCCAAAAAATTACTTGAAGTGCAGCGGCGGGGCAAAAATGCACACCAAAAAAATTTTCTTGAATTTTATACCCACGGGCTTACGCCCACGGCTATAATTATGTCGCTCCTACGGAGCTTTTTTTCAGACTTATTTGGGATTAATCGTAGACGCATTTGCCCTGGGCCTTTGTTGCTTTCGCATGATTTTTAGGGCAAAATTCATTACATTATCATGCTCAAACTGATGAATGGATGAAATACCGCCGTTTTTTATTTCTGTTGCTACCGCCGTTGTTATGGATAGGCTGTGGCCCGCGGCAGCCGGACAGGCAGAAGCTGGTCTTATGGGACGAGATATCACCATGGTTTTCGCCACCACCGCAATACGCAGATCAATTCGGAGATTATCGCTCTCCACTCTTATTTTATGATGGGTGCAAGGTAAAGTCACGGGAAGACTGGGAGGCGCGCAAGACAGAAATTTACAATAGAAGGAATGAATTGATGGGCGCCTGGCCTCCGCCGATCAGGCACCAGGAGGTCGAAATGCTCGACAGCCTTGAAAGGGAAAACTTCATGCGATACCGCATCAGGTTTCTATGGGCCCCTGACGAAAAGACGACGGGATATTTGCTGATTCCTCATGGAAAAGGCAGAAAACCCGCGGTGATCACGGTGTACTATGAGCCCGAGACAGCCATCGGCCTGGGCAGGCCAAACCGTGACTTTGCACGGCAATTGGCAAAGCGGGGTTTTGTCGCGCTCTCTATTGGGACTACCGAAGCGACCAAAGCCGAAACCTATTCCATCTACTATCCCGACATTGATCATGCCACGGTACAGCCCTTGTCGATGCTCGCCTATGCCGCAGCCAACGCATGGCATGTGCTCGCCGATATTCCGGAGGTGGATTCTGCCCGCATAGGGATCGTTGGGCATTCGTTCGGGGGCAAATGGGCCATGTTCGCGTCATGCCTTTTCGACAAATTCGCCTGCGCCGTATGGTCCGATCCGGGCATCGTTTTTGACAATACCCGTCCGAATATCAACTATTGGGAGCCGTGGTACCTGGGTTATCACCCGCCACCATGGCGCAAGCGCGGCCTGATCACCCCTGACAATCCTGCTTATGGATTGTACCCAAAACTCATAGAAGAAGGGCATGATCTGCACGAGTTGCATGCTTTGATGGCGCCGAGACCATTCATGGTTTCGGGTGGCGCCGAAGATCCGCCCCGCCGCTGGATCGCCCTTAATCACACGGTGAAAGTCAATGAATTGCTGGGCTATAAAAACAGGGTTGCCATGACCAACCGCGAAGAACATTCGCCCAATCCTGCTTCCAACGAGCAGATTTACCTGTTTTTCGAATATTTTTTGAAATACGGTGGGGATTGATATCACTGATGCAACAGGATATTATGCTTTCCGGTAAAATGTACCAACCCATTCAGAGCTGATGTCTATGAGAAAAAATCAATTATTCCGCTATCTTTAGATACGGAAGGTGTTTTGATATGGAAAATGCCCTGTTTTTCCATGGATTGTGCAAGGTGAGAGGCAACTAAAACCGGTTTAATTTCTTAACAATAGAATCTTATGAACAGACGATTAGTAATCTTCGGCGCGGTGCTTATCCAGCTTGCGCTCGGGGCCATTTACGCCTGGTCCGTGTTTACTCCCTGGCTGGTGAAGGAAGGATGGACCAGGGCGGAAACCCAATGGGTATTCTCAACAGGGCTTGTGGCTTTTGCCGTTTCCATGGTTTTTGCAGGCAGGAAACTGGCTGCCTGGGGCCCGCAGAGGCTCGCTGTTGCCGGCGGAATAGTTTTCGGGTTGGGGTATTTTTTGTCAGGCGTCACGGGGGGCGATGGGTTTTGGCCTTTGCTTATCCTGATCGGGTTGGTCAGTGGTATCGGCGTCGGACTGGTGTATGTCGTGCCCATCGCAGTAGGTATGCGATGGTTTCCCGACAAGAAAGGGATGATCACGGGATTGTCGGTTGCGGGCTTTGGTTTCGGCGCATTGCTTTGGGTAAAGCTGGCAGGATCATGGGGGCACCTGATCGACCACATCGGTTTGTCAGGTACATTTATGGCCTATGGGGTAGCCTTGGGCGCTATGATCATTGCCGGGGCATTATGGATGAAATTTCCTCCGCCGGGCTGGAAACCTGCGGGTTACAATGAGGACCGTTCGGCGAGTGAAGATGCACCGGGTGAACAGGAGTTTGCGAGCAGTGAAATGCTCGGCAAGGTTCAGTTTTACCTGATCTTTCTGACTTTTGCTTTCAGCTCCGGAGCCGGATTGATGTCGATAGGACTGATGAAACTATATCCCATGGAGGCATTGCAAAATGCGAGGATCCCCGAAGCACGGGCCAGCGCCATTGCAGGAACGGCCATGGCTGTGTTCTTTAGTTTGGCGAATGGCCTGGGACGCATTCTGTGGGGTGTGCTCAGCGACAAGCTCGGCAGGAAGACATCCATCATCCTGATGACGGGTACGCAGGGCATCATTGTCATTCTCTTCACTTATATGGCAGGCAATGAGTTACTCCTTTATCTGGGCGCTACCCTGATCGGATTTAATTACGGCGGCAGTTTCGCCTTGTTCCCGACCATTACGGCGGATACCTTCGGCGCAAAGAGTGTGGGCCAGAATTATCCGTGGATTTTCCTCGCCTATGGGGTGGGTGGTATTTTAGGTCCCATTCTCGGCGGCAAGCTCGGCGATATGGGTAATTTCCCATTGGCATTCACCATTTCGGGCGTGGCCGTGCTGACCGGTACCGTGCTGATGCTGATGGTGAGGCCGGCTAAAAAGTATTCCCGGAAATAATTTTTACTGTTAAACCCAAAATTCTCAATAACCTTTCTATTCCGAGCTTAAACTACTTTAAAATCAGGCACTTCGTTCACGTTTGATTCGTCACCATAAAAGTGCATTATGCATCCTCATCAAACGTGCTGATTTTCTTCCCGCCTTGGCGGGACAAGTTGTACTTTAACCTCTCATAACGAAATCCTGGTGAGAATTTTGGGTTAAACAGAGCGATGTAGCCGTGAGGTCGGGAAGCCTTGAAGGGTTAGGTTATTGGGTCGTAGCGGATGCTCATAGTGTTATGTCAAATGAAAATTAACGCAAATACTGTTTTTGGATTAAAATACCGGAATGCCGGGTGTAAAATGATTCTACACCCATATATCAAAATTCCGCAAACGATATAAGGATTTACAAACCGCATAATAACCGTTTTGGAAATATCAGGGTGTAGTTGCAAACTACCCCCAGCATCCTTTTATTCTTGACTTAACAATAGTGGGAGGCAGGGTTCACTCCTATGAGAAATCACCTATTTTTTATGTCTCTAATCAGCGGGGGGCGTCAACAGGCTCCCTGAAACTTTCATTCCCCGTTAGGTGGGGAGTGTTGAAGCGGTCGGACGGATCATTGTTTTCAAGTCTCAGCACACCCCGCGGGCACACGGCTGCACAGATGCCACACCCCACACATGAGGCGCGCACAATATTTTGCCCGCGCTGTGCATACCACCGCACATCGATGCCCATCTCGCAGTAGGTTGAACAATTGCCGCACGAGATGCACTGCCCGCCGTTGGTGGTGATGCGGAAGCGGGATTTGAATTTCTGGACGACGCCGAGGTAGGCTGCCAGCGGACAACCGAAACGGCACCAGACGCGGTTGCCCATGAGCGGATAAAAGCCCGTGCCGACCACACCGGCAAAAATACTACTGATCAGAAAGCCATAAGCGGATTTAATGCTCTCCGTGCCGATGCCCAGCACTGAATAGCTGCCGGTGAAGTAGGTATAGAGTACGCCGGCTGTGTTTACCACGGCGAAGACAAGCACCGAATAGATGAGATAACGCTCTATTTTCCATGCTCTGATCGATTTGTCGGACAGTTGCCTGAACGGATCGCCCAGCGTCTCGGCCAGGCCGCCACAGCCGCACACCCATGAGCAATACCACCTTTTGCCAAAGAAATAGGTAAAGACGGGTACGGCGATGATAATGAGTGCGATGCCCCAAAAGAGCATAAACCAGCCCAGCATACCGCTGTTCATCAGTTCGTCAAGATTGTAGCTGTAAAAGAAATCGTAATCGAGGGGCCAGATATTCTTCAAATCAACGGCGGGCTTATGGAGCGAGGCCAGTATTTCGGGAATGATAAAAGCGAAGGCTGTCTGAAAGAAAATGACCGATAAGGTTCGCAATATCTGATATGGGTTATGCCTGTATTTCAGCAGCATCCTGATGCCCATCACCGCCACAGCCATCGTGTAAAGGGTGCCGTACAAAAACCAGTGGCTTGCCGGCCCGCCATTGAGTCGGTAGCTCAGCGGATCGACGAGCAGCACCCAGTTAGTGAGGTATTCGGGATAGAAATAGAGCATAATATAAAAGCTGATCATGAACACGCCGAGCGCAATACCTATCCACCCGCGAGCTGTGGCCGGGCTCATGAAAATTCCGTTATTTTTTATTCCCGCAATGGTACCGCGGTAGTAAGTGCTGTAGAAATAAAGAAACGCGCCGAGGATTATCAGCCCGAAACTAAGGAAAATCCATAGCCTGAGATTGTCTCTCAGTATGCCTGATGCAGCATCTTTGGTGAGCCAGAAGAGCAGGTTTTTAGCCGAGTAACTGTCGAAAGCCTTTTTGTAGGAAAGGCTGTTGTTGATGTTTCGGATTACAAATACCAGTTGCTCTGCAAGCGCCTCTTTGTTATCAAAGGTTTTTCCCTCAAGCCACCCTGCATAATCCCTGAAGGTCTGATTTTGGTACTTTGTTATTTCATCCTCTGTGGGAAGGACCTTATCGATGAGTGTGCTCCGGAATATGTATTTCCCGTCTTCCGCAGCTTCTTCCGCGATCTTTTCGCCCACCTTTTCATCAATGGAATATTTTGCAATGATCGCCCGGTTGGCTTTGTCTATCGCCTCTTTCAGGTCATGAACGAAGGAGATATTTGAAGCGTAGGTGACATTCAGCATGGGGGCGGCGGCATCGGTCAGGGCAGCTAACCGCTCGCCGTTTCCCTGCCGGTGAATGATTTTTCCGGTCAATGTATAATTGCTCAGCGTAAGCGACAGGACAAAGACGAAAAAGCCCGTGAGAAAGATTATAAGTCCTGATGTTTTTAATGTTTTATTTTTCATGGGAAAACGGTCATTTTCGGTCATTAAAAATTGATCAGGGTCGCCAGCCTCTTCTTTTTCCCGGAAGTGATCCTGTTATCCGGAAACTTGTCATTGTACAAATTGACAATCTCCTGTTCGTAGGATTTATAAAATTCCGGATCGAAAAGAGCGGCTTTCAGATCTTGTACTACCTCCTTCAGTGCTGCACTCCGACGCAGCCAGGCATCGCATACATCATGGCGGAAACGTATTCCCATCAGGTTAATTCCTTTTAGTTGTCTTGTCTCTCTGTCCCAGGCTATGCGGATGGCATGTTTACCATCGGGATGCTCCCAATACAGGTTTTCAAGGTGATCGGGCAGCGGATTGATGATATCACCGTAAACCTGGTACCCGATGTCCAGGAACTTGGCGGAGTTGAACCACGGACCCGGGCGGTAGGCTGTCCGCTCGCCGCAGATAGTGCGTGCCACCGTTTCGCCGTGCATCCGGCCCGTGTACCACACTTGTTCAATAGCGCGCCGGCCGGGCAATGGTTTTTCAAACTGGGCGCAGTCACCGGCGGCATATACACCGGGGATGTTCGTTTCAAAAAATTCATTGATCAGAATACCCCTGTCTGTTTTGATGTTTGACGATTTGAGAAAGCCGATATTAGGGCTTACGCCAGCTGTCAGGCCGACAAAGCCGCATTCGATCTCTTCGCCTGGGCCGGTGATCACAGCCCGCACCCTTCCATGAGCATCGGGCAATATTTTCCTGAGTTCCGTTTCGAGGCGCAGATCGATATGATGTTCGCGGATGTGCCTATTGATCATGGCCGATTCTTCAGGCGGCAGCACGATATTCCAGAAGCTCGATTCGCGCACCAGGAAGGTGACTTCGATATTTCGCGACAGCAGCATCTCGGCCAGTTCTATGCCGATCAGGCCGCCGCCCACGATCACCGCCCGGCGGATGTTTTTCGTGTATTGCTCAATGTTTTGAAGGTCCTGCCAGGAGTACATGCCCCCGACGCCTTTGAGGTCCTGACCGGGCCAGCCGAATTTGTTGGGTTTGGAACCGGTGGCGAGCAGCAGCACATCCCACATCATGGTATTGCCCGATCTCAGCTGTAACCGCCTGCCGTCCGTATCAACAGATTCGACATAGTCGTTCATGAGATTTATATTATTTTTCTCCCAGAACCAATCTTCATAGGGCTTGGTATGCTCAAACTTCATGTGCCCCATGTAAATGTACATGAGCGCCGTGCGGGAAAAGAAATAGTCTGTTTCGGCCGAGATGACCGTGATGGTGGCGTCGCTCCGCTTGCGTATGTGGCGCGCCGCAGTAATGCCCGCGACGCCGTTGCCTATGATGACGATATTCTTCATTTTGTGAATTTAATAAGGATGTTCTGCAATGAGTTGAATAAAAAACTATGATATTGCCGGAAGGCAAGAGACCAACGCTTATAATCGGCGCCATTGCCCTGAACCGAAGGCATCGGACTTCTGACTTCGGTCTTCCGGTCCTTTCTGTCATGTTTCCATTATAATGACTATAGAACCAAAATAAACAGTTTTTATAATTCAATCTCAGCAAATCATTCTTCATTTACAAAAAGTGATATATTTATGTGATTGTTTTCGCAGAAAATATCTTTGCTTACCACAATATGAATTTCAGGGCATTTTTCTGCCGGAAACCACCTGAACACATTTATCTGACAAGTATTATAATTAAAAAAATCATATCGCGTCATGAAGAGGACAATCGCCGTAATTTTATTGCTGGGAATGACCATAGCTGTCAATTCCCAGGACCGCATCACAGGAAAGACTTTTGCCACCCGGTCGGAAGTAATCGCGCAGCATGGCATGGCTGCCACAAGCCATCCGCTGGCAACGCAGGTAGCCCTTGATATTTTGAAAAAAGGCGGTTCGGCTGTTGACGCCGCCATTGCAGCCAATGCCTGCCTAGGGT
>WGED01000379.1 GCA_015492915.1 Cyclobacteriaceae bacterium | reverse complement strand
CAATAGAAGAATGAAAAACTGATAAAACTTTTTCTTGTAAATCTTGGTCATTCTCTAATTCATGGATTTTTAAACCTTCTTCTCTTGCAATATTAAATGGTATAGGTCTTCCGTGTGTTTTATGATTTGAAGCTGTCCCTAACCAATTAGCTATTTTTTTGGCTTTTTCTTTCCCATCGGGTTCATCGCTAAACATATATGATGAAAGCCAAAGTTCTACTTTTTCAATAGACAAATCAGTAGTATTTTTACAAATATCAAGAATGCCATGTGGCAAACTTTTCAATTTGCTTACCCATAAAGGGGCAACATTAGGATTTGCTATTATTTCTGCTTTTGCTTGTTCAAATTCACTTAATATAGATTGAGCAGGTGCAGTAAACGCACCTGTTGGTGTTGGAAAAGTTATTTGAGGGTCTATTGGGCCAATTGCAGAATGTTTTCCCATAACAATTTCATCACAAGCACAAGCAATCATCGTCGCAGCTGACATTGCACTTTGTGGTATTATTGCTCTAATATGATCATATTTTGCACGCAAATAATTAACAATCTGTTCTGCTGCTTCTACTGAACCTCCTGGACTATGAATTATTAAATCAAGTTTATCATTTTTTAAACCATTTAAAGCTGACATAAAACCATGAATGTCATCATTCATAACTGATACAAGTGCAGGTGGAATATTAACCATCTTACCTGTTGTATACGCAGTAATATATATAATAGTATCTCTTTTAGTATAATCTGAAATATCTTTTATATATTTTCTTCTTACATTATCTTGTGCCGCATTTTTTGCAGACATTATTTCATTCTGTATATCATTTCTAGCTGGCATAAAAAGCTCCTTTATTATTAACAGTTATTGTATATTCACGTTTTTCCTCTTCATCTGTTTTTTCAATTTCAGATAGAATTAGTTCTAATTGCTCAAAATACATTTTACCAAAACGTTCTTCTGCTATTTGCAATACTTGTTGTTTTAGGTCTTCGTATTTTTGTTCTTTTTTTGTTTCCATTTCTCACTCCTTTAATTTAACTATGTATAAAATTAAATAAATATTATTTAAGTTACAAATTTTCATTATTGCAGGTAACGGTCTGGCTATGTTCCGTGGCGCTGCCCGAAGTGGCCACTGCCCTTCGCCATTTAAAGATAACAAACAAAGGGCAATGGACAAAAAGGGCCTGATAGCCATGGCATTATAGCCGTTTGTTGGCAGCCGTCGCCATCTGCACGCTTCAGTACCGGGAGTGGCCGGGGTGCGCTGACCGGAAAGCCGCGCGGGCGGTGTTCATTCCGTTGAACGAAAACCTTGGGGCAGATGGTAACGTAAAAATCATGGATTTTTCATGATATTCATGGGTTCCCCGCAGGGGGAGGCCGACGGGGCGCCGCGCGACCGTGGGCCGCGTGTGCGGCTGCGCACCAAACCGGCGGTGAAGCGAAAAAGCTACTACGACAAAACGGAAAGCGGTCTTTGGAACGTAACGGCGAGACGGAACACGGAAACGGGTAAACTGCAGGTGTCAGGTACCACCAACACCGAAAGGGAAGTAATCATGTAGCCTGCGAGCGCAGACAACGCCGTAAAAATCCCTCAAGTGGATGGCTGCCCAACGGTCTAAATATGGTGCGTGCCGCATTTTGAAATGATTATTTTTCAAATTACTACTTACTTTATTTTGTGTATTAACTTTCACATCTACAACTAATTGCGGCATGCGCTATATTTTTGTTGGGTGTAGTTTTTATTCCAATATTCTATTTTTCAAATCCATTCTCTCGTGTAGAATTCTTAATATCTCAACTTTGTCATTTGATATTTGTTGATAGAATATTATATGTTTTCCAGATTTGAACCCAAGTAAGTTGTCTTTTATTCCATCATATTTTTTTCCAATATCAGGATTTTCCCCTATTCCATTACAAGCCATTTTGATTATTGCATAATATTTATCGGCTTGCTTTTCAGACCATTTTTCAAAAGTATAATTCCAAATGTTATTTAGGTCATCAATGGCCTTTTGTCTCAATATAACTTCAGCCATTCTTTCTTTTTTCTGCTTTTAGCCTTTTCAGATTTTCATCAAAATCAAAATCACTAACCAAAGGACTGTTTAGCCCTTCTTGTATAGCATTTCTTAATGCTATAATTTTACTCTCTTCATTCTCTAACAATCTAAGCCCAGCTCTTATAACTTCACTTACGTTTTTGTAGCGACCAGCAGAAACTTGACTTTTAACAAATTGGTCAAAATAATCTCCGAGTGATATTGATGTGTTTTTCATATCCATTAATGATTTTTACAAAGTTACCAATTTTTGGTAATAAATCCAGATTTATTTCGGTTCTCAAATTACACCAAACGTCTGCAAATAGCGCACTCGGTTCCCGATATATTGAATATGGCAGGAGTGTCCCATAGCTAAAATAGCCAAAATTTGTATTATTCTCATGCCGTTTTGCATTATTTTGTTCTCTATATACATCTCCCGGATTGTCTGGCAGGCTCTGTATTTTGCCCATACCGGGTTTGGTCACCTGTATGTATATACCGGCGGTTTTGCCGGAAGTATGGCCCGGCAGCGAATCCCCTGCTGTTGGCAGGCAATCCTCCAGGGAGGGGACTTTTATATATTCTCTAATGAGAACAAACACAATTCATTGTTTTTCAGCATCTTAATATGAATTCAAAAAAATGATACCTATTATCCCCTCCGCCGGAGGGGTGACGGGGTGGGTCATTTTATAAATCATCATTTTTTTGAATTCTTTAACTAAAGTCATTACCGGTTAAATACTTTCCCGGGACTGCACGCCGGGTACCATGTGTGTCCCCGCCCTTTTTAACTACTGTTATGTCAAATGAAAATTAACGCAAATACTGTTTTTGAATTAAAACACCGGAATGCCGGGTGTAGAATGATTATACACCCAATATATCAAAATTCCGCAAACGATATAAGGATTTACAATCCGTATAATAACCGTTTTGGAAATATCAGGGTGTAGTTGCAAACTACACCCAGCATCATTTTATGATTGACATGACACTACCGGCTCAGCTCGTAGGCTTTGGTGGTAGTGTAGTATTTGGCGATCATATTGGGTACTTCCCATTCGGGCATATGGCCGTTTTTCAGGTATTCGAGGTATTTTTTGAGCACCTGCGTAAAATGCGCCTCATGGCCCACCTTGTACTTTTCGGGGATGTCGATGATCGTCTTACCGTTAAACTCGCCGACGGCCACGCCGGGGTATTTGTCCTGCAGGCCTGCTATCGCCTCTTTGAGGGCAGATAAAAAGGTCTCCCCGCTCATGTCACCCGTATTCTCAACATAGAGCACCGGTTTGTAGTTTTCATCCTTTCCCTGCCGTATGATCAGGTTGGCTTTGGTGCCGCGCATCACCGAATAGTGCGTGTCTTTGGCGCCCTCCGGCGCTTCGTAATTCCAGATCACGGACACCCTGGCATGCACGCCCCGGAGGGTATAATTGATCTCGCCGTTGGAATATACATTGAGCACCGAATCACGGATGATGTCTTTTTTCAGATAATCAGGATAAGCGTCAAGATGGGTGACGCGCCTGAACTGCGACGGGGTAAGCTCGGTAGCCCAACGACGCGCTTTTTGTATCTCAATATCCTTTTTATAATCAATCACCTGCTCCGGGAAGCACTCCCACTGGATCAGATCGACGAGGTGTGTGGTCACATCCACGATGCCTTCGCCCTGCTGTGTAACATCAAAAAACCATGCGGGGCGCTTGATGGGATTGCCCGAGACATATTTGAAAAAATGATGCACGGACTCCTTGCTGATGGCGGGGTGTTCGGTGTCCCCTTTTTGCAACTCGCCGAATACCGCCGGTATCTGCGACAATTCCTTCTGCAAAATGGTCGTAATTTCATAGCGCTCGGTCATAATGTCGTAGAGCAGCACTTTGTTTTTCTCCGCGATATCAAACGCCTCTATAAGTTGCTGAAAATCATCGGGATTGATGACCATTGGCTTGTCGGCCAGCACATTGAGGCCTGCCGCCACCGAGCCCTTGATATAATGTGTTTTTTTGGCGTTGTTGCCCGAGATCACCACGATGTTGCCGGGCTTCTGTTCGATCATCTTTTCAAAAAAGTCAGGCCCTGAATATACATCTTCCACCCAGTGCGTGGGGTCGTTTTCCTTGGTGTTGTACCCTCTGATCCGGTTGAGATGATCCTGCACATCGGGGCCTTCGGGTGCATAGACATACACGGTGGGGTTGATCTCCGGCAGTTGCACTTTCTGCACCAGGGCAGCGTGAAAATGCCCGGGATCGAGGGTCATTAACTGAAATGGCCATGACTGCTCTGTCGCAGTTTCTTTCTTTTCGGAGGGAGTGCATGCTGCTGCGATTACCGATAGCAGCAGGAGGAATTTTGATATTTTCATATTTAAAAACGATTTAAAAAAACTAAAAAATCAACCGGGTAAGGTCAAAAATAAATAAAAGCATTTGTAATCCATAAGCGGGCGGGCAATTTATCATTTAGTCGTAGCGCACGGTACTGCCGATGTTGGATCTCCGGGTGTTGCCGTTGCGGGTGAATTAAAAATTACAGATTACGAATGAAGGGGTGATAGCAGGTTTTCCTGCTCACCTTCTTATAATGGTTCAAGCGACGCGAATAGCCTTCCCAATCACGGCGCCGGCTATCGCCATGGTTTTTGTCATGATTTTGGCCGCCTGCCACACCACCCGCGCACAGCAAAAATACACGCCAAAAACCTGATAACCTGTGGTTCAGCGCCGCGGGTTTACACCCACGGCTATAAAATGCCGCTCCTACGGAGCTGTTAGCCATGCCTAACTCCTTACCGTCACTCTGAGTGTGAGCGAAGCTTGTCTGCCTTTGGCAGGAGTCTGTTGATGGTAAACGTTTTGGGGTTGATTCAACAGATTCCTCAGGCTGCGCCTTCTGAATGACGGTTTGATTGAATTAAAAATTACAGATTACGAATGAAGGGGTGAATGCAGGTTTCCCTGCTCACTTTCTAATAATGGTTCAAGCGTCGCGAATAGCCTTCCCGATCACAGCGTTATATTTTTTTAATCCGGATTATTCATGTCTCAGACATGAATAATGACGATACATAATTGTAATCTATTGATTATCAATTATGTAT
>WGED01000378.1 GCA_015492915.1 Cyclobacteriaceae bacterium | reverse complement strand
CTCCCGGCCAGCGCGGATTCGATCTGCTGAAACCGCCCGTTTGTGTCGTACTTCCATATGGGATGGTGCATCAGCACAAAGGTCCATCGTGCCTGTGGGTGGCTGTTGATCGCGTCAATGGCAAAATTGACCTGCTTTTCCGACAGGTTGTAATCATCGTCATCGTTGGAATCGAGTATGACAAACAGCACATTTTTGTAGGTGAAATAATAATAACGCCTGCCGTAGCGTTTTTCCCATTCTTTCTGCATCACCCTGTTGGTGATGTCATGATTGCCCGGCAGAAAGAAAAAAGGCATCTTGAGCTGCGCTACCTTCCGATTGAAATCCTCCCATTCTTCCCTGATCAACGCCGTATCACGGGTATATCCCTGGATCAGATCACCAACGCTCAACACAAATTCAGGCATCATCATGTTGAGCTTTTCGACAGCCGTATCAAAAATGCCGTGACGCGAACCTCCCGTGTTGTCGCTCACGATGGCAAACTGGAAGTTGGAAGGATCGTTGTAAAAATCAAGGCTTGTCCACGGCTTCAGATCGGTCGCTACATCTGTCTTGAAATAGTCTTTTTGCTGTGCCCGTAAGGTCATCGTCAGGGCGACAAAGAAAATAATGAGTGTCAGGCGTTTTTTCATAATTAATTTGCACTTCAGTTTATTCAGGAGTTCTTTCAGGATTTTTTCTTTAGCCATTATTTCCTGACCATGTACTCATCCTTGACATTGCCGTCCTTGTTGTACACGGTGTACTTCATGACATTTCCATCAATATTGATATACTGATACAGCAACCCTTTTTTGTAACGCTTAACGGCATACGGCTCCTCACCAATGTCATCGTGGCTGCCGTTTGTGCCGATCGAAACAATGTATGCAGTCCCTTCATTGTAAGAGCGAACCACTTTGCCGGCTTTCATCGGCTTCGACCTCATGTAGTAATGGATATGCCCCGACATCACCATATCAACATGGTATTTGTCGAACAGCGGCACCCAGACTTTCTGAATATCAAAATAAGGCTCTTCAAAATTGTACGGAGGAAAGTGAAACATCACGAATTTCCATGTCGCATCGGTATTTTTAAGTTGATCTTCAATCCACCCCGTCTGATCATCATTGGGGTGGGTACTATCGATCATGAGAAAAAGGGCATTTCCGTATCGAAATGCATAAGTGCTTTCCGGGTGGACTTTCTCCGGGCCATTCTTCGGTAAGGCAAATAATTCGTAATACATCCATGCACCAAGCCCGTCCTGGCGGTCATGATTGCCCGGCACCGGCATGAGCGGCTTATAAGAGAAAACATCACCTGAATAGCCAAACAGCTTATCCCAGTCAGTGCGATACAGTCCCGTACTCACCAGATCGCCGGCAATAGAATAAAATGCCACATCCTCATGACGCTTGTCGGCTTTTTGCAACACCTCCCCCCATTTGGAATCCTGATGTGTGTCGCCAAACCAAATAAAAGAAAATTTATCCGTTACCTTTGGCTCGGTTTTAAAGTTCCGCACATCCGACCATATTCCTTTCTCATGAGATCCGGCCTTATATTGATAGGTTTTCCCGGGTTTTAGCCCGCTCAGCAATGCCGTAAACCGGTGGATGTACCTGTCGTTGTACAGCATCCTGTCCTGCATTACAAAACGGGCTGCCTCTGCACTTAAGGTATCAGTGCTCCCTGATATCCAGTATTTTACCATCCCGTCCGGCACATCCGTATTGGTTCTCCATTGAATATTTACCGTAGTGGCGGGGTCATCGCTCCAGGTAAGGAGTATCTGATCGGGCTTACCTGAAGTCGGGAAAATCGTTTCCCTGAAAGCGCCCACCACATGGGCCTCCCGGGCGCGACCCCTGATGGTCGTGAAAAGATATTGCCCCCGAAAGCGCGAAGGATATTCTTTTAAATACAGATCATCCCAGTCGTTATAGGTGTATGGATTTTCACCCATTTTTATAATCCTGAATTCCGAAGGATACACATCGGTGATCTCCAGTTTGTCATCGGGATTTTTTGGGCCTACACAGATAAAATATACCGTCCTGTTCATATCAAACCCGTTAATGCCGAGTTCTATCAGCCCGGGTTCAAAATCCTTTTTCCACACCTCGTATTCATACACCTCACTTTTTACTGTCTCTCCCGTCTTTTTAAATCCTGCAGCTTCAAGCCAGAACGGCACAACCGGCTGGTGCACATCGCGCATCAGCGATACCGTTACGGGCACATTAACCTTGAAATACTGGTATTTTGTAGCCAATACCGCCTTTTCTTCGGGGGTAAGAAAATCCAGAATAAAAGCATCATCGATCGATTTATATTTCTCCGGAGGCACTTCCTTATACAATCGTGTGATGACATCATCCATCACATCCTTTACGGTAAACTCCTGTTCATCAGGTTTTTCAGCCCCACAGCCGGATATATAGAGGACAATAAATATGTAAAGAGATTTTTTTAATACATTCTTCATTGGTTATCAATTAATTATGGATGCAAATTTCTTTTCTTCAGTGCTTTAAGCAATAGTTCCGGCCTGTCTGTCTGGATGATATTGGCGCCGTATTTCAGCAGTCTATCCATGGCCTCTGTCTCCTTTTCTGTACCCAACGCAGGATCGATATATCCCAGCGCATTGATCCACACTCGGGCGTCATTTGATTTGATCAGATCTACTACTTTTTGACTGTAAAACTTAAAATCAATGTGTATGACCTGCGGATGAAAACGTACCAGCGCCGAATCGGCCATCTCATAGGAATATGCCCTCGGCATCAGCATAAAATCAGGATTCGCATCCCGGACATATTGCAGGGCATTGTAGTCATTGTCGAAAAAGAAAACATGATCTTCACAGCCTGTTTTTTTGATGACTTCTATGATCGGACCGAGCTTATCGGTTTTCAGATCGATGTCAACCATGATGTTTCCTTTCACCAGTTTCAATGCCTCCTCAAATG
>WGED01000377.1 GCA_015492915.1 Cyclobacteriaceae bacterium | reverse complement strand
GTCTTACCCGCGCTTCTGGAAGCACATGGAGAAGGCCGGATTTGGGTTGAAATTTGAATAATAAAATTTTTTCACCTTGCCGGCCCGCCGGATTGAAAAATGTATCTTCCTCGCTTCGCAAAATAGTTTCAAATAATTTGTAATTTGTTCCTGCGACAAACATTTGCTTTTTTTTACTATTATTCAGTCGAAGTTTATTTTAAAAGTAAAATCCATAAACCATGAGAAAAAAAGATATCACCCGCAGGAAATTCGTAAAGGGACTTACAGGCTCGGCAGCAGGTATGGCCGTGCTCGGCAGCAGTACAGGTTTACTGGCAAAAAATTATTCGAATATCATAGGGGCGAATGAGCGGCTGCACATCGGCGTGATCGGTTGCGGCGGTATGGCGACAAATCATATGAAAGCATTATTGAAGATGAAAGCCTCAGACAACGTAGAGATTGTTACCGTGAGCGATGTGTATGCCAACCGGCTTGAAAAAGCCAAAACCCTGACTGGCGCCAAAGGCGTCAAGGACTACCGAAAGCTGCTTGATCAGAAGGACATCGATTATGTTCTGATCGCTACCCCGGAGCACTGGCATTATCAGATGAGCATGGATGCCCTCGATGCAGGCAAGCATATTTATGTCGAAAAACCCATGACGCATACCATCGAACAAGCGAGCTCACTTGTGGACAAAGTCTCAAAAACGAACCTTAAGCTACAGGTGGGTGTGCAGGGCATGTCGGACGACTCGTACGAAACAGCCAACAAGATGATCAATGAAGGCGCACTGGGTAAAGTGGTAATGGCCCATATCGACTATTCACGCAATTATCCTGATGATTTCTGGGCGTATCCCATCGATCCCGAAGCCAAACCCGGCATCAATCTCGACTGGGAGGCCTGGCTGGGGCCTGCGCCGAAGCGGCCATGGGACCCGAGGCGTTATTTCCAGTGGAGACGCTACTGGGATTATTCCGGAGGCATAGCCACTGACCTTTTTATCCACAGAGTGACGCGACTTATCAAGGCCATCGGACTGAAATTCCCTGAATATGTTACCGCTACCGGCGGAAAGTGGAACTTTGTAAACAGCATTGCCGAGATTCCCGATACCTTTAACGTACAGCTCGATTATCCCGAAAAACTCACTGTGCTTCTGGTGTCGTCCATGGCTAACGACACGCCCATCAGGCACCTGATCCGGGGCCACAAAGCAACCCTTGAGTTCACCAGGGAGGGATTTACCATCACTCCGCAAAAAGCAACCAACGAAGCCGTGATCAGTGGCACCGGTGAGAAGAAAAAGGCGGCGGAAGTCTTTAAATACAAAAAACACGGGGCCGAGGACGTCACGTTACACCACCGCAACCTGCAGGAAGCCATCCGCAAAGTTGATGCGCTGAAATGCGACCAGAACCTCGGATTCTACGGCGTCGTGGCCTGCATGATGGGTGTGGAATCATATCGCAAGAGGAAATACCTGCAGTGGGATGCGGCTAATAAAGAAGTTGTAGAATTGTAAGGTTTGAAGGGGGCAGCTGGAAGTTGGAAGCCGTTGTTCAACTTCCGGCTCCTTATATCCAACATCCGGTTTCTAACTCATTTAATATACCTGAAATCGTGTCCCGCCTTCAGTTGTTTCAGGAACTCAAACATCAGCTTGATCACATGATCGATATCTTTGAGCGCTACCATCTCGACGGTTGTGTGCATGTATTTAAGTGGTAGCGAAATGAGCACCGAGGCTACCCCTTCAGCGGAATAGGCGAAAGCGTCGGTGTCGGTGCCCGTGAAGCGCGACAGCGCTGATCGCTGATAGGGGATCTTCTTTTTGTCAGCCACCTCAAACAGCATTTTGAGCACATTGTTATGTACCGCAGGTGCGAACGATAGCACAGGCCCTTCACCGGCCTTCAGATCACCCTGCTTGATTTTGTTGTAACCCGGCGCCGTGGTATCGTGGCACACATCGGTGACGATGGCCACATCGGGTTTTATCCTGCGGGAGATCATCTCCGCACCCCGCAGGCCTATCTCCTCCTGTACAGCGTTGGTGACATAGAGTGAATAGGGCAACGCCACCTTTTTCTCTTTGATCATCCGGGCGACTTCGGCGATCATAAACCCGCCGATACGATTGTCGAGCGCCCTGCCAACGAGATATTTTTTGTTGATCTCCGTGAGCTGGTCGTCAAAAGTGACTACCGAGCCCACCTGCACACCCATTTCCTTCACTTCTTCATCGGAGCGCGCGCCACAGTCCAGCACGACCGTCTCCACGTTCATCTTGCCGCCTTCTTCACGCTTCTCCCGTACATGGATAGCCGGCCAGCCGAACACAGCTTGCACAATGCCCTTTTCCCCATGGATTTTTACCCTTTTTGACGGCGCGATCACATAGTCGGAGCCGCCGTTGCGGATCACATGGATATATCCTTCTTTAGAAATATAGTTGACAAACCATGAAATTTCATCGCAATGTGCTTCGATTACGACTTTATAATCAGCCCCGGGGTTGATGATGGCGGCCGCCGTGCCGTAGGTATCGGTGATGTACTCATCGGCATATTGCATGATATAATCGAGCCAGATGCGCTGGCCTTCTACTTCGAAACCCGTAGGCGATTCGTTGTTCAGGTATTTATAAAGGAAATTTTTACTCTTAGCTCTCATAGGTTTTTCATTTTTAAAAGTTGACGCGGCAAATTACGAAAAAAATACGGCCAATGGATTCTTGCGGTATTTTCTCCCAGGGCAAACGCAATTAACTTTTCATTTTTTGTCATGATTTTTGCCCATTCTTAAACTCAATAAATTACTTGAAGTATTGGCAGGGCAAAAATGCGCGCCAAAAAATTTTTATTGAATTTTATATACCCGCGGGCTTACGCCCACGGCTAATATTATGTCGCTCCTTCGGAGCTTTTTTCAAGCTTGATTGGAGTTAATTTTAAATGCGTTTGCCCTGTATTTTCTCCCGGCACCTTCCATGAAT
>WGED01000376.1 GCA_015492915.1 Cyclobacteriaceae bacterium | reverse complement strand
GTCGATAGTCTCGGCAATGATGTTTTACAGTTTACGCCGCTCGACAGCATCTTCGGCACTGGCACTTCTTACAAAAAATCACAGATCAATACCAATTACCTCGACATTCCAATCGAATTTCGCTGGATATCGAGAAAATTTGACCCCAAAAGATCTCTAAAAGTCAGCCTCGGAGGTAAAGTGGGTGTACTGATCGACAGCAAAACAAAGATCAAATACACACAGGACGGAGTGAACAGGACCAGAAAGCAAAAAGAAAAATTTAATCTCAATACAATCCGTTACGGGGTTTATTTCAAAGTAGGATACGGAGGCATAAGTGCCTATGGATATTACAGCCTTTCCGATGTCTTTAAAAAAGATGACGGCCCCATGGCAACTACCATGTATCCGTTCACATTTGGCATTTCATGGACTTTATTCTGATTTTATCATCTCTCTTCTTATAAGAAATAATAAGCCGAAAGGTAACTTATTGCCAGACCCGCCAGAAACCCGGCATACACCTGTGCCGGTGTATGGGCATTCAGTTTGAGACGGGAATAAAAAATAAGGCCAGCAGCCAATGTTATTGCCGCCAGCCATTCCGCGGCATGCTCAACCGGTTGAACACGGTATATAGCGATAAAAAAACCCATAAATCCGCCAATGCCCGCACCATGCGTGCTGATTTTCCAGAAAAAAGTGATGAGCGTCAGTAAAAGCAACAGTGCTGACGTCGAAGCAAACATGACCGGAATTAAATTGATCAAACCGAGTTTTTCATAAAACATATATGCCGTAATGCCATAAAAGCTGCAGACGAAAATAAAGGGAATTATACGCTGATTTTTATCAGCCATATGAATGTCGGTGATAAAATTGGAGAGGCGCAGCGCACCGATACTCAGAGCAGGGATCAGAAAGGTGACGATCATAACAATAGCTAACACCTCCGGCAAAGACTCCTCGATGATTGGGCGCAGCAATGACGGCGTCATATACATGATGAACAGGAAGAGATATGTGGGCATCAGCAACGGGTGAAATACCAGGGACAGGAAGTATGCAAATCTATCCTTCACTATAGCTCTTTTCTTAATCTTGCAACCGGTATATTTAACTGCTCCCTGTATTTAGCCACTGTACGACGGGCTATGTTATATCCTTTTTCCTTGAGTAGTTTTTCCAGTTTATCATCTGAATAGGGTTTTTTCTTATCTTCATTATCGATCAGGTTCTTCAGTTGCTGTTTCACCTCTCTGCTGCTTACATCATCACCGGAATCAGTCGCAATGCCTTCGGAGAAGAAATATTTCAACGGATAGATACCGAATTCCGTCTGTACTGATTTGCTGTTGGCCACCCGCGACACGGTAGAGATATCCATTCCGATGCGGCCTGCAATATCCTTGAGGATCATAGGCTTCAGTTTGCTCTCATCACCTGTGAGGAAAAAGTCGTACTGATAGTCCACAATGGCCTGCATGGTCTTCAGCATGGTCTGTTGTCGTTGCTTTATGGCATCAATAAACCATTTGGCAGCATCAAGCTTCTGCTTTACAAAGGTGGCCGTTTCACGCAGCTTCTTGTCCTTCTTTTTGGATTTGTTGTAGGTATCCATCATTTCGGAATACGACCGTGATATCCTGAGCTCGGGTGCATTCCTTGAATTGAGAGATATTTCCAGTTTCCCGTTATTATTGGTAATCAAAAAATCCGGGATCAGATACTGCGTTTTCACCAACTCGCCCGACGATCCGCCCGGTTTGGGATTGAGTTTGGTAATCACTTTGATGGCCGCCTTCAACTCATCCTCAGAGATGCCGAGTTTTTTTATGATTTTTTCATAGTGCTTTTTAGTAAAATCCTTGAAGTGGTCTTCCACAATGAGCTTTGCAAGCGCTACTTCCGGCGAGTGATCCTCTTTTCGCTCCAGTTGCAGCAACAGACATTCCTGCAGGTTTCGGGCAGCAATACCCGGAGGATCAAATGTCTGGATTTTCCGTAATATTTCTTCTACCTCATCGATGTCGGTATCAATGTTCATGCTGAATGCCAGATCATTGATGATCGATTCCAGGTCACGACGAATATAGCCGTCACCTTCGATGCTGCCGATCAGTTGTTCCCCGATCTTTCTCTGTCGTTCGTCGAGTTTTAAGAAACCCAACTGATCAAGCAATTGGTCATGCAGGGTGGAAGCAGTGGCAATAGGCATCTCTCTGTCTTCCTCATCAGGATTCTGGCCGTCGCCCTGCATTTTATAACCTGTGTAATCATCCTGAAGATAATCGTCAAAGTTTATCTCTTCCTCCTGGGTCTCGCTTTTTTCTTCTAAATCTTCGGCCTGGTTATCTGTCTGTTGTTCAAGTTCTTCCGGACCTTCCTCAAGAGCAGGATTTGCTTCCAGTTCCTCCTCTATTCGTGATTCCAGCTCTGCCGTTGGTATCTGCAACAATTTGATAAACTGTATCTGCTGCGGTGATAGCCGCTGGGATAATTTCTGAACTAATCCTAGTCTTTGCATATATTCCTGTCCTGTTACTTCCTTCAAAGTTAATTAAATTCAACAAATCTTTCCTATTATCACCGGTAAGCCAAAACTAAAATCATTTCACCCCGCAATCCCCTGATTGGTTAAATACTTTTATTAACTTTGCGCTTCTTTTGAAAACAAGACAAATTGGTAAAAATGGCAGGAAGGACAAAGATAAAGCAGATTTTATCTGCTCCGCAGGTTGGCAGCAAGGTGACGGTAAAAGGCTGGGTAAGGACAAAGAGGGAAAATAAAAACGTGGCTTTTATCGCCATCAACGACGGATCCACCATCCATAACTTCCAGGCAGTCGTTGATCCGGATACGATTGACAAAAATATCATGAAGCTTGTCACAACAGGCGCCTGCATTTCGGTAACCGGAGAGATAGTCGAATCGCAGGGTAAAGGCCAGGCAGTGGAAATGATGGTTTCCGGACTGGAGATTCTCGGGGAAGCAGACCCGAACGAATATCCGCTGCAACCCAAAAGACATACACTCGAATTTTTAAGAGAGATCGCCCACCTCCGCCCACGCACCAATACTTTCGGCGCAGTGTTCAGGGTGAGGCATGCCATGATCTTTGCTATTCATAAATTTTTCAATGAAAAAGGTTTTTTCAACCTGCACACGCCGATCATCACGGGTTCTGATGCGGAAGGCGCCGGAGAGATGTTTCGTGTGACAACCCTTGACTTGGAAAATCCCCCGAAAAAAGAAGACGGATCCATAGATTACAGCCAAGATTTCTTCGGTCGTGAGACCAATCTGACGGTATCGGGACAACTCGAAGGTGAACTCGGCGCCCTGGCGCTATCTGATATTTATACCTTCGGGCCGACTTTCAGGGCAGAGAATTCCAATACTTCGCGTCACCTGGCGGAATTCTGGATGATCGAACCGGAGATGGCGTTCTATGATCTGAAGGACAACATGGATCTTGCGGAGGAATTTCTCAAATACCTGATCCGCTATGCGCTCGAGCATTGTGCCGATGACCTCAATTTCCTGAACCAGAGGCTTATGCAGGAAGAAAAAAATATGAAACAGCAGGACCGCAGCGAGCATACCCTGCTCGAACGACTGCAGTTTGTCCTTGAATATGATTTCGAGCGAATTTCATATACTGAAGCTATTGACATACTGAGGAACTCTAAACCAAATAAGAAAAAGAAATTCAAATTTCTCATAGATTCCTGGGGTGCCGATCTGCAGTCGGAACACGAACGCTACTTAGTTGAAAAGCATTTTAAAAAACCGGTGATATTATACGATTATCCAAAAGAGATTAAGGCATTTTATATGCGTCAGAACGATGACGGCAAAACGGTAAGGGCGATGGATATACTTTTCCCCGGTATCGGCGAGATAATCGGCGGATCACAAAGAGAAGAGCGGTATGACCGTTTGCTTAACCGTGTGCGCGAACTGAATATTCCGGAGGAAAGCCTCTGGTGGTATGTGGAGACCCGAAAATTCGGGTCAGCACCGCACAGTGGATTCGGTCTTGGTTTTGAACGTTGGATGGTATTTGTGACGGGGATGAAAAATATCAGGGATGTTATTCCGTTTCCGCGTACACCAGGAAATGCGGAATTCTGACAAAGAGGAGCCTATTGCTTGCGAAATTTAAATGCTTTATTAAACCGTGCAACCGGATCTTTCACGATAAGCAGATAATAACCGGAATTGAAATTTTCGATGTTGATTTTATAATTATTGGATGAGGTCTGTGCCAGATCAACATCGAGTTTGTTGCCGATGATGTTGTACATTTCAAAGGTAACATCTTTGAGCCGGGAGTCTTTAAT
>WGED01000375.1 GCA_015492915.1 Cyclobacteriaceae bacterium | reverse complement strand
GATCTGCAAAAGGAAAAATTGTGGGTCGTGGGTTCTTTCTTATTATTTTTAATATATCTGATTTTTCACGATAAGATCATGTTGTCCGGTGTTGAAGATGATGATTGGGGTCTGATATTTACACGGTTAAACACAACCCCGTTTATCTATAATACCGTACGCATTGTTATGTTTGTTTTTCTGACAGCACTTATTTATTTGTCCATCAGGTCAAACGAGCATCAGCAAAAAATAAACGAAGATATCCAGCAATCCTTGCAGGAGACTACCCGGCGCCTGGAGAAGCTAAATGCCGAGTTGGAAGCCCAAAGAAATGCAATCAATAAATCAGCTTCCCTGATTACCACCGACAAAACCAGCAGGATTATTTCAGTCAATGACAATTTTTTGTCTGCCACGGGTTATACTTCTGATGAATTGTTGGGTATGGAGGCGACGGAGATGATATCAAAAGGTAATAAACAGTCTTTTTTCAAAGAAATGGAGGAAACGATAAATAAGGGAGAAGTTTGGAGGGGGGAGATGAAAATAGACCGCAAAGAAAATGGCCATGTATGGATGAGCACCGCCATTTCTACCATCAACTACCCCGATCCTAATAAAAAGGGATATCTGATCATAATGTTTGATATCACAAAGCTCAAAGATGATGAAGAGAGGCTTGAGAAACTAAACTTTGAAAAAGACCGAATCCTTTATGCTGTGGCTCATGATCTGAAAAATCCGCTCCTTAATTTCAAGGCATTGCTCGGTATTCTGAACTCGGGAACGGTGAAGGACGAAAAGGAAGAGCAGGAGATATACAAACTGATGAGCAAAGATTGTGAACATTCTACCAACCTCATCAGTGAATTATTGGATATCGGTCGCCTGGAAGATGAAAATTATATACTCGAAAAAGAACCTGTTAATCTTAAGGAATTCATCGAACAATCGCTCGAACCTTTTGAAAAGGCGGTACGGAAAAAGCAACTGCGTCTCACTAAAATCATCGATGCGAGGATCAGCGAGATACCACTCAACAAGCAGGAGTTTCAAAGGGTCATCAGCAATTTGTTCAGCAATGCCATCAAATTCACCCCTTCGGGTGGAGAGATTACCATTGCAGCCGGCCTGTTTGATGACGGCAGGGTAGCCATAAAGATTTCGGATTCGGGCATCGGCATATCTGCCGATCTGTTACCGATTATTTTTGACAAATTCTCAAAGGCACGCCGAAAGGGTATTGAAGGCGAAAAATCTACCGGTTTGGGGATGTGGATTGTCAAGCATATTGTCAAGCTGCACGGAGGGGAGATCAGTGTGGAAAGTGCCGAAGACAAGGGTACCACTTTTACCATTACATTACCTGTCCGGTCATAGAGACCAGCAATGAACCGGGCAACCTGCTTGATGCGTTCATGAAAAAACAACGATTTCATATCATTCCCAGGTACAAACCGTTGCCATTGTGTGCCGTCAGTATTTTCGTTTCTGCGAAAATGCCTTTCATCTCATCGGCGAAGTGTTTTTTGAAATATGGGTAATCACTCCGCTCGAGCCATTCGAGCATGTAGATAAAAGGATTCGACGCCTGATAAAAGTCCTGGATGATCACATAGCGCCTTGCCACCCGTTTCATCCCGGTGAGCACCACCGCACGTGCTTCTTTTTTCATGCCGTGCATCACGAATGAGGCGGTGACGATGTCGAATGAATTGTCGTTAACAGTTTTAAGATGGAGCGCATCTGAATGGGAGAAAGTGATCCCGGGATGTTTTTTTGTGGCTTCAGCGATCATTTTTTCAGAAAAGTCAATCCCATGAGCTTCGGACAATCCGAACGATTTGAGGGTGGCGATCCAGGAACCTGTGCCCGTGCCTACATCCAGCGCCGACAGCCCTTTGAGTGGAATATCTTCATTGAGCATGGCAACCATTTTTTTGTAATCGTCCTGCGTTTTTCTGTCGATAAGCCCGTAAATCGGAGCAATGGTATCGAAAATGAATTTGGCGCGTTTATGCTCGTTGCTTGAAAAATAAGATAGCATGACTTTCATTTTTTAAGGCCGGCAAAACTAATGATTTTTTATTAATCGAAATGGGTGCGTACAACGCCGGGCTATGAAAAATCAATCATTTTTCATGGGAGTATTTTAACCCGAATAATTCGGGAAATAATAAAGGGAACGCTCCAAGCGCCGATAAACACGGAATTGTTGGTCACTTGATGAATTTCCATTCCTCAAATTCGGGGCATTTTGATACAAGCGTTTTTCAATGTATAATCAATTCCTTACTTGCATCATCGCAGTCTTTTCATGAATAATCCAGGTTAATACCTCGGCAGGGTAGGGTCGATTGTTTCTATCCAGCGCTCAATCCCGCCTTGCAGGTGGGCAATATTCCTGAACCCTGCCTTTTGCAATTCAACAACTGCCCTCGCGCTGCGTATGCCTGTTTTGCAGTAAAGGATCACGGGTTCAGATGTAGAGATTTTATCTAAGTTGACTCTGATTTTTGATGGAGGGATGAGTATTCCTCCAATATTCACCAGGTCATGCTCATGGGGTTCCCGCACATCAATAAGTTGAAATTTTTGCCTTTTTTTCATCATTTCATTCAACTCCTGCACTGTAACTTCCCTGACCTCTTTTGAAATTTGATTGCCAAGACCACAGAAGTCTTCATAATCGATGAGCTTTTCAGGCGGTTTCTGCCCATGACTTTTGGGCAATTTTATGATCCTTGTTTCAAAGGACAGGGTGTCGATGATGAACATCCTTCCCGCGAGTGGTTCACCGATACCGGATAATATTTTTATTGCCTCGCTCGCCTGCATGGAGCCGATGATGCCCGGCAATACGCCTAGTACGCCGCCCTCAGCGCAATTTGGTGCCAGCCCGGGCGGTGGCGGCTTGGGGAAAAGATCTCTGTATTGCGGACCATGCGTACCATCAGAATATTTGTAATTGAAAACGGAAATCTGCCCCTCAAATCTATAAATCGAACCGTAAACGTAGGGCTTGTCGAGCATCATGCAGGCGTCGTTGATAAGATATCGGGTCGGGAAATTATCTGTGCCGTCAATGATGATATCAAAATTTTCTATGAGTTTCAGTGCATTTTCAGAAGTGAGCCTGGTATTGAATATTGAGAATCGCACGTGAGGATTGAGTTTTGAGAGCTTTTCGGCAGCCCTCCTGGCTTTCGGTTGCCCCAGGTCACCTTCGCCGTATAGCACTTGCCGATGCAGATTCGACCGCTCTACCACATCATCATCCACAATGCCGATATGTCCGACCCCGGCCGCCGTCAGATATGACAAAGCAGGGCAGCCAAGTCCTCCTGCGCCTACTACGAGCACCCCCGAAGCCTTAAGTCTCACCTGGCCTGCCTTGCCAAATTCCGGCATCAGCAGGTGGCGGCTGTATCGCTCGAGTTCGTCATTTGAAAAAGGGTTGTTTTTCATAGGTCAAAATCATAATTTTTTCATGGCGATATCCGATAATTTATCACCAATCGCCAGCGAGGAAGTTGCCGCCGGTGACGGCGCATTACATACATTCAGCGCGTTTTTACTTTCATAAATCAGGAAGTCGTCGATCAGGTTCCCGTGGCGGTCGCATGCCTGTGCCCGCACGCCGGCACCTTGTCCGTCGAGGTCGTTTTTTTGAATTTCGGGGATCAGCTTTTGCAGTGCTTTAGTAAATGCTGTTTTGGAAAAAGACCGGTACATTTCGCCAAAACCTGTTTTCCAGTACCTTTTTGCCACTTTTTGAAAACCCGGCCACATAAGTGTTTCCGTTAGCTCCGGCAGGCTGACCTGCAGCTTTTTGTATCCCTCGCGTGCAAAGGCGAGTACGGCATTGGGCCCCGCTTCAATGCCGCCGTCGATCATTCGCGTAAAGTGCACACCCAGGAACGGAAAGGCAGGGTCGGGGACGGGGTAGATAAGGTTATTGACCAGATAATGTTTTTCCTTTTTGATCTTGAAATATTCTCCGCGGAAAGGGATGATTTTAACATCAACCTCCTGACCTGTCATCCTCGCAATTTTGTCCGAATAGAGTCCCGCACAGTTGACGATGAGATTGCTTTCATGACTGCCCTTTGTAGTCTCAACAACCATACTGTCCGGCATTTGCCTGATGCCGGTCACTTGTTCGCTCAGGCTGATTCTGCCGCCATTCGATACGATAACTTCAGCAAACTTCGCCGCTACCGCCTTAAAATCAATAATCCCCGTTTCGGGCACGGCGATACCCCGCAAGCCATTGACATGAGGTTCTATTTCCCGCAGTTCTTCCGCCGAGATCTTTCTGATATCCTTAAGGCCGTTTTGTAATCCACGCTCATAGAGGCTGTCGAGTGTGGCGAACTGGCTTTCTTCCGTGGCGACGATCACCTTACCGCATAGTTCATAGCTGATTTCATGTTCGTTGCAAAAGTGGATAAGCTGGTTGTAGCCATCGCGGCAATTGGTGGCTTTGAGGCTGCCGGGCTTGTAGTAAATACCCGAATGGATCACGCCGCTGTTATTGCCTGTCTGGTGTGTGCAGATCTCCTTTTCTTTTTCGATCAGCAACAGGTCGATCCCTGGCTTCTTATTCGTGAGCTTCAGGGCTGTGGCAAGTCCCACGATACCTCCGCCTATAATGATGACATCATGCATGACAAATCGTTTTCTTTAAAAGTCTGACAAATTTAGAACAATTGTCCGATGCTTGGCGAAGGAGTGAGGTGTTATTTATCACAAGGATAATAATTGACCAAACATGACGATACTCATATTATGGCTGTGAGTATAAGGCTAATTTTGTGCATCATTTCAAATGATTTGTCGAATAAATAAAAGCGTAAAAAAATGTTGAAATATATCACAGCCGGGGAGGCGGTAAAAGTCATCAAAAGTCATGACCGGGTTTTGCTGAGTAGTGTAGCTGTGACGCCACATCACCTCATCGATGCAATGGTGGAACGTGGCAGAAACCGGGAATTTGAAAATATCAGAATACATCATATTCACACAGAGGGGCCGGCACCTTATGCTGAAAAGGAATTTGAAGGGATTTTGCAGCTCGAGTCATTTTTTGTCGGGCCCAATGTGCGAAGGCAGACACAGGAAGGCTATGCGGATTATATTCCTGTGTTTCTCAGTGAGACACAAAAACTCATCCGTCAGGGTTATCTGAAGATCAACGTAGCCATGGTCATGGTTTCACCCCCGGATAAGCATGGATTTGTGTCGCTTGGCACTTCTGTCGATACCACCCTTGCGGCTGTACAGGAAGCGGATGTCGTCATTGCTCAGGTCAATAAATATGTGCCACGTGCCTGGGGGGATGCCATGGTGCATACAAGCGAAATAGATTATTTTGTCGAGCACGATGCCCCACTTATCACCCATCAGAATCCTCAGGTCACCGAAACGGAACGCGCTATTGGAAGACATGTCGCCGAATTGGTCGAAGACGGCGCCTGCCTGCAAATGGGTATCGGGGGCATTCCCAATGCAGTCCTGGCTGAATTAGGCAATCACAAAAATCTCGGTGTGCATTCGGAAATGTTTTCCGATATGCTGTTGCCGTTAGTTGAAAAGGGTGTGGTAAATGGTATTAAGAAACAGATTGACCGGGGTAAGATCGTTGCATCTTTCCTGATGGGCTCACAGGAATTATATGATTTTATCGATGATAATCCTATGGTGGCCATGATGGATGTGCGGCACACCAACAGCATTCGTGTGATCGCCAAAAATAAAAAGGTTGTAGCCATCAACTCTGCCCTCTCTATTGATCTGACAGGACAGGTTTGTGCGGATTCCATTGGTACGCGCTTCTATTCGGGTGTCGGGGGACAGATTGATTTTATCCGTGGTGCGGCACTTTCAGAAGGAGGAAAGCCGATCATTGCCATGCCGTCTGTGACCAGCAAGGGTGTATCAAAAATCACTCCTACCCTGATGCAGGGTGCCGGGGTGGTAACGACGAGGGCCAGCATGCACTGGTTTGTGACTGAGTATGGGAAAGTAAATCTGTACGGGAAGCCGTTGCAGGAGCGGGCGAGATTACTGATTTCGGTGGCACATCCTGATCACCGGGAATCACTCGAAAAAGCTGCATTCGAAAGATTCGGGAGTCATTTTTATTTTGTGCCGTAATCAAATTAAGGTTTGACTTTATTTTGGGCGACCTGCATGTGAGTCGGCAGCCTTTTTTAATATTTTTTGCAAATACAACTCTATGGCCTGCTGAGGGTTGGAATTATTCTGATTTATCTTTTGCTCCCGTTTCATGACTTTTTTGCATTTATATACTGATCCGGTCTGCTGGTAACCGGAGGCTTATTTCTGCGACTCACAGGTAAATACGGAAGTTTGGTGCAATGGATTTGATTAATATTTAAAAAGAGGTGTCACCTTGCAAAATGATACCCCTTGATGGGATATAAACCAAAAAGGGCACAAAATGCCCCTTCATGAAGGATTGAAGGGATATGCATCCGCTTCACAAACCAGCCTGAATTCGTTTAGATTTTTCCGTGTACATCCACTGATTCATAAAATGGTCGCAAGCTGAACCAGTAAGCCATGAATGAAGTGACTCTTGGCAATGATTTGCCTTTATCAGGACCTTCTTTCACTTCGCCGAATAAGTCGTATATATTTCCAAGATCATCTCCAAATACTTTGTCTTTTTCCGGTGATTGTAAAACCGTAAAATTTCTTTTCCCTCCGCCGAAATCATTTTCAAAGGCTGCAATGAAGTTTTTTTCATCGTTACTGACAACAACAAGGTCGGTATTCATGAATCTGTCATGGAGAATAACCGTCTGATCTTTGGCGGGAAAAAATCTGTATGCCATTATTGCCTCGTCGATAACAACCGCCAGGACCCTTTCTTTGGCCGGCAAGCGATCATCTTTGATTTCTACGGGAAAGAGAAGTTTGTCGTCATTGGTTTTGTAATCACCGTACGGATATCGACCGTATCTCCTGCTGAAACCTGTGTTGGTGCTCACCACGGTGCTTTGCGGATACATTTCTTTCCAGGTTTTCCATGTTGTTTCGATCAAATGGTATGTTTTTATTGTTTGTCCTTTAAGTTTGCCGTTGACACACATTAAACCAATCTGTACCCAGTTGCTGTCTGTAAGCCTGTCATAGGGGATCAGGTTGGTATTGTACAGCAGGCCGCTGACGCCGAAGGTGGTAACCTTCCCATCCAATTCTCTGTCCCATGCGATACCGGTACCTGTAAGGGGGCAATAAGTGATCGCTACGGGCAAACCTCCGGGGGAGTCATTGATGATCTCGTGCCAGTCGAGGATGGGATGTGGATATGCCCTTACCTCACCATTGTAGCTGAAACCGATTATCAGGTCATCATCCGCCAGGTAATCGACCTGACCGACAGGGATCATGTCAGGATCAGTCATGGCGGGGATGCCGTCCTTGCCGGGGCCGCCGTCAAAAACAAGGTTTTTGGGGATAAGCCAGTCACCGTCCGGTGCCGAAGGGTTGCCGCCGGAAGGTTGACCGTTGTTTTCGGGGCTACATGCGATCAGAGAGAATAATGCGATTAAAATCAGTTGGTTTTTCATGGTTGATGATTTATAATTTGAACAATTCCTTTTTCTTTTCAATCCTGATAAATATTCCCGTATTGAGCCGGAAGGTAGGAGACAATTGGGTGCCCTCCACAGCACTGAACAGCGGTGTTTCAAAATGTGCCATCACAGCGATTTGCCTGCTCAGGTTGTAAGATAAACCGGGCGTAATAAACAGCCATGTTCCTCCCGTATTGGGCATGGTCAGATCGTTGTAACGGTCGTTCAGCGCTTGTCGGAATCTGAAAAGTAATGAAATATCAAGCATTTTTTTACCTGTCATCAATCGGTCGCTCAGTATGGCAACAAGCTGAAATTCGTTACCGACCTGGTAGGTCTGCCCTCCGAGGTAATTGTTGTTTTTGCCTTTGTAGCTATAAATGCCTGTAACGGAAACAATGAATGATGGTCTGAAGGAAAAACTGTAAATGCTGTTCAGCCAGACCAGGCCGTCCCACGAGCCACTGCCCGGTTGCAGGTCCGCATTCAGGGGCAAACCGTCTTCGCGCCGAAAATCTGATCGCCCGGTCGGTATTTTGGGTCCTGCGGCCACCGTCAGGCTGAATTTATGCATGCCCGGTTCTAAAATATTGTATTTTACCAAAATCGCGGCATCACCGAGACCGCTTGTTGATACATAATCCGTCTTTCCGAATTGTGTTATAGTCCTTTCCTGTTTTACCCAGGAAAAAAAGAGATCTGCTGACCAACGCGATGAAAATGCATAACCTGTCTGGAACAGCATAGATTGCGTTTTTCGTTCGCGGGCACGATCCTTAAGCGTTGCACTTCCTTCTTTCAGGGTTCGAAGGATATTCAGGTCATAGCTGAGATTTGTCTGCCAGATACCGCCACTTACAACAGGCAGACCGATGTTGCTCGCGTAGGGCACGCCACCGGAACAACATGACTGGCTGTATGTGGCCGCCGTGGTCCCAATGACGGACAGGCATAGAAATAATGCTCTGATTTTCATGAAGATAAAATTATGCTTTCTCCGTACGGTAAAATGTCTATTGGTTGACAAACATCTTATTGTAATTTCCGGTGATGGGATTTTATGAGAAATACACTGTTTTTGATGGGAAAAAGAGTATGTCCCTGTAACATCTGGCAATAAAATTTATTCATCAAATCCTGTCAGTAGCGAAGGTTAAATGTTTAAATTAGGGCTTCTGTTAGCATTTTTTAATTTTAATAAAACCAGATATAACAATGAGCAAAAGTATTATACACGGAAACCGCCTGAGAGGTTTCCTGCCGAAAGTGGGGATCAGGCCTACCATCGACGGACGGCTGGGCGGTGTCCGCGAATCCCTTGAAGACATCACCATGAACATGGCAAAAAATGTTGCCAAACTCATCAGCAGTACCCTGCGCCATCCCGACGGCAGCGACGTAGAATGTGTGATCGCCGATACCACCATCGGTCGCGTTGCCGAGGCCGCAATGTGTGAAGAGAAGTTTGAGCGTGAAGGCGTTGGTCTGTCGCTTACCGTGACGCCTTGCTGGTGCTATGGCAGTGAGACGATGGATACACATCCGACAAGACCCAAAGCTGTCTGGGGCTTCAATGGCACCGAAAGGCCGGGTGCTGTTTATCTTGCCGCAGTGCTCGCAGGTCACAATCAAAAAGGTTTGCCTGCCTTCAGCATCTATGGTCGCGATGTGCAGGATGTCGGAGATGAAACCATTCCTGATGATGTTAAAGAAAAAATACTTCAATTTGTCAAAGCCGGCCTTGCTGTGGCTACAATGAAGAACAAGTCCTATTTGTCGATAGGATCAGTGTCAATGGGCATAGCGGGTTCTATCGTCAATACGGATTTCTTTGAAGATTTTCTCGGCATGCGTTGTGAAAATGTAGATATGTCGGAGATCAGCAGGCGCATCGAGCAGGGCATCTACGATCATGATGAGTTTAAAAAGGCAATGTCGTGGACAAAGGAGAATTGCAAAGAGGGCAAAGATTACAATCCGATAAAAATACAGCGCACAACAAAAGAGAAGGAAAAAGAATGGGAATTCATTGTGAAGATGACACTGATAATCAGAGATCTGATGATCGGTAATCCGAAACTGAAAGAGCTGGGATTCGGCGAGGAGGCACTCGGTCACAATGCTTTGGTATCGGGTTTCCAGGGCCAGCGTCAATGGACGGACTACCTGCCCAATGGAGACTTCGCCGAGGCTATTCTCAACAGCTCATTCGACTGGAACGGCTTGCGCGAAGCATTCATCGTGGCGACAGAGAATGACAGCCTCAATGGTGTGAGTATGCTGTTCGGTCATTTACTCACCAATACAGCACAGATTTTCTCCGATGTCAGAACTTTTTGGAGTCCCGAAGCTGTTGAGCGTGTAACCGGCTGGAAACCGGATGGCATGGCCAAAGACGGATTTATCCATCTGATCAACTCAGGTTCCTCGGCACTTGATGGCACCGGAGAGCAAACACGGGATGGCAAACCTGTGATGAAACCTTACTGGGAGATTTCTGAAGAGGAAATGCAGAAGTGTCTCGACAGTACTCAATGGCCTCCTGCAATGTACGAATATTTCAGAGGCGGAGGTTTCTCATCACAATTCAAAACGCGTGGCGGTATGCCCGTAACAATGTGTCGCATCAATCTCGTCAAAGGCGTCGGGCCTGTAATGCAGATCGCTGAAGGATGGTCAGTGGAATTGCCTGATGAGGTACATAAAGTGCTGGATGAGCGTACCAATGCAACCTGGCCCACGACATGGTTTGTCCCGAGGACTACCGGCAAAGGGCCGTTCAGGGATGTGTATTCGGTCATGGCCAACTGGGGCGCCAACCACGGAGCGTTCAGCTACGGACATTATGGCGCCGAGCTCATCACGCTGTGCTCTATACTCAGGATTCCGGTGAATATGCATAACGTGCCTGACGACAAAATTTTCAGGCCAAGTGCATGGAATATGCTGGGCATGGACCCTGAAGGTTCCGATTTCAGGGCATGCCGGAATTTCGGCCCTCTGTACGGAAAGACCAAACGATAAAATCATTATGAATCCATGGGAAGGCGCCATCATCAGGCGCTTTCTCTGTTTTCAGCTTTTCATTTTATGAATTAACCAAAAACCCTATTATGAAGAAATACATTATTTCTCTGGATGCCGGCACCACCTCAAACAGGGCTGTGGTTTTTGACAGAGAATTAAACATCAAGGGAATTGCACAACAGGAATTCAGACAGATATTTCCAGATCACGGCTGGGTGGAGCATGATCCCATGGAAATCTGGAATACTCAAAGCCTGGTATTGAAAGAAGTGATTGAAAAATCAGGCATTTCTCATGATGAGATTGCCGCGATAGGCATCACCAATCAACGGGAGACAACGATAATCTGGGACCGGAGCACCGGAAAACCCGTACACAATGCCATCGTGTGGCAGGACAGGAGAACCGCTGATTTTTGTGAAGAACTCAAAAGCAAGGGCCTGGAAAGTAAAGTCAAGGAAAAGACAGGCCTGGTGATCGACGCCTATTTTTCGGGAACAAAGATCAAATGGATACTCGATAATGTAAAGGGAGTACGGGAGCGGGCAGAGGCAGGTGAGCTGGCCTTCGGAACGGTGGAAACATGGCTTGCATGGAATCTCACAAAAGGGCACCTCCATGTCACGGACGTATCGAACGCCAGCCGCACGATGTTGTTCAATATCAACACATTGGTATGGGATGGGGAATTGCTTGACATCCTGGGAATTCCTGAAAAATTGTTGCCCGGAGTGGTTGACTCATCACAATTTTTTGGAGTAGTGGATGAAAGCATTATTCATGGAAATATTCCGATTTCAGGCATGGCCGGCGACCAGCAGGCGTCATTGTTCGGGCAATTGTGCTTTGAAAAAGGTATGGTCAAGAATACCTACGGCACGGGTTGTTTCGTGATGATGAACACGGGCGACAAACCTGAGTTGAATAATCCCAATTTGCTGTCGACCATTGCATGGAAAATCGGTGATTCCGTGAGCTACGCCACGGAAGGGAGCATCTTTGTAGCCGGTGCGCTGATCCAGTGGTTACGCGACAGCCTGAAAATCATCGAAAAATCATCGGATATCGAAGCACTCGCCAAAGAGGTGGAGGACAGCGGCGGAGTGGTTATCGTGCCTGCCTTCGCGGGGCTCGGCGCACCACATTGGGACCAGTTTGCGAGGGGTACCGTTTTCGGTATTACCAGGTCGACCATGCCTGCGCACATTGCAAGGGCTGCACTTGAAGCCATCGCCCTGCAGGTAAAAGACGCTATTGATGAAATGGTTTCTGCCTCGGGGCTCAATATGAAGTTGTTGAGTGTGGATGGCGGTGCCTCGGTCAACAACACGCTGATGCAGATTCAGTCAGACTTGTTACAATGCGAAGTGGTTCGGCCTGAAGTAACAGAGACGACGGCATTGGGTGCGGCGTTGTTGGCCGGGCTGGCGGTATCATTCTGGAAAGATGAAGATGAAATCAAAAAGCTATGGAAAATCGACAAATCTTTTAGTCCGAAATCTACTGAGGGTCACGAGGAACTCATCCATTACTGGAAGAAAGCGATTGACAGGACAAAAAACTGGATTGAACCAAAATAATGACCCCCGGATTTTTTAAACGAACCAATAAAAACAGACAATTATCATGAAAAGAGAGGAAATGCTGAAGCACCTGAAAAAGGTGGACACGTGGGATATCCTTGTGATAGGCGGAGGAGCTAGCGGGCTTGGCACGGCGCTCGATGCCGCTTCTCGCGGATTTAAAACATTATTGCTAGAGCAAAATGATTTTTCGAAAGGCACTTCGAGCCGGAGCACTAAGCTCGTACACGGCGGGGTGCGTTATTTGCAACAGGGTGATATATCGCTGGTGCTGGAGGCATTGAAAGAGCGGGGCCTGATGATGCAAAATGCGCCACATCTTGTAAAGAACCAATCTTTTATCATCCCGACTTACGAATGGTGGGGAGGGCCTTTTTATACTATCGGCCTCAAGATGTACGACATGATGGCCGGAAAGCTGGGTATTGGGCCATCAAAAAATCTGTCTCTCGAGGAAACGGTTGAGGCCATTCCGACACTGGTCCGGGAAGGATTACGAGGAGGAGTAATCTACCACGACGGGCAATTTGATGATGCCCGAATGGCGGTGAGTCTCGCGCTGACTGCTGTGGACTATGGCGCCACCGTACTCAACTACATGAAGGTGACGGGATTGTTGAAAAATAGCCAGAATCTCATAGAAGGCGTACAGGCAACAGATGTTGAATCTGGAAAAAAATATACAATCAAAGCGAAGGCGGTAGTCAATGCCACGGGCGTATGGGCTGATGATGTGATGCAGATGGATGATCCTGACGCAAAAAAGATGATTCGCCCCAGTCAAGGAGTGCATATCGTACTTGAAAAATCGTTCCTTCAGAGTAATCATGCTATAATGATTCCGCACACGAGCGATGGGCGGGTACTGTTTGCTGTTCCCTGGCACAACAGGGTAATCGTCGGCACGACTGACACACTGGTGGAAGAGGCATCGTTGGAACCCCGGGCATTGGAGGAGGAAATCAATTTTATTCTTAATACGGCATCTCAATATCTCAGCAGACCTCCCGAACGGAAGGATATAAAAAGCATCTTTGCAGGTTTAAGGCCCCTGGCCATGCCTCAGGATGGTGATAAATCCACAAAAGAAATTTCGCGCCACCACAAAGTGCTGATCTCCGTTTCCGGGCTTGTCACCTTGACAGGCGGCAAATGGACCACTTATAGGAAAATGGGTGAGGATGCCGTCGATAATGCTTTGCTCATTGCCGGTTTGCCGGAGCGATCATCAATCACCGAAAAACTAATGATACATTCTTTCAGCAAAGCTATGCCCCCGGATGATCCCCACGCGGTTTATGGAACGGACTGGCCGAAAGTTGAGGCTATCGCCGATGAGAAAAAAGTATACCGGGGGATGCTCAGCGAAGAGCTTCAGATCACCAGGGCTCAGGTGATTTGGGCGGTTCGCGAAGAGATGGCTCGTACAGTGGAGGATTTTCTGGCAAGGCGCACCCGCGCGCTCTTTCTGGATGCCAGGGAAAGCATAAGGATCAGTGGCGAGGTGGCGAGCCTGATGGCTGATGAACTCGGATTTGATGGCAAATGGGAGACAAAACAGCTTGGAGACTATATGAAATTGGCTGAAGGGTATTATTTCAGATAAATATTAGAT
>WGED01000374.1 GCA_015492915.1 Cyclobacteriaceae bacterium | reverse complement strand
CCTCAGCCGGTCTCCGAGCAAAGCCCCGCCGGTGCGGCGTTTCGAGGGGTCAACTGTCAGGATGGCCACGCGGCTTTTTGGAAAATCCCTCAGGATACGCATCACCAGTTCGTCAACGATCGATGACTTGCCGGCGCCGCCCGTACCGGTAATGCCCATCACGGGCGCTTCGTGCGGTTCTCCTTTATAAAATTCCTTTATGGTTTTTCTGAACATTTCCGGAGCATTTTCGGCCAGGGTGATCAGCCTGGCCAGCATAGCGCCTTCATGATGTCTGTTCAACGGAGTACTAAGGATATCAAAGTCACACCTTTCGACAAGGTCGCGCACCATGCCTTCAAGCCCCATTTCCCGGCCGTCTTCAGGCGAATAGATCCTTTCGATCCCATAGCGCTCGAGCGCCCGCGCCTCTTCGGGCAATATCGTGCCGCCGCCGCCGCCGAATATTTTGATGTGATCCGCGTGTTTTTCGCGGAGGAGGTCTTTCATATATTTGAAAAACTCCATATGTCCGCCCTGATACGAAGTGATGGCAATGGCATTGGCGTCTTCCTGCAAGGCACAACTTACTATCTCACCGGCACTTCGGTTGTGCCCGAGATGTATTACTTCCACGCCGAATTTTTGCATAATGCGCCGCATGATATTGATGGCGGCATCGTGACCGTCGTAAATTGAAGTAGCGGTGACGATCCTAATATGATGTTCAGGTTTGTAACTCATACAGTGTGTTTAGGCAATTTTAGCTTGGTAAAAGCTTCTACAAATATTGAATATCGGACATCGAATACTGAATAACAATTTTCCCGACCTCATCCTGATAAACAACAGCGCATAATATACATATTTTCCATGAATCTGCACATGTGTTTATTTCCACGTTATTTTAACGGGTTTGTGAAAGCCAGGATCGTTAAACTTTGTATTATTTCCGGTCGGGCCTTTTTGGTCAAAGTGAGCGGTTTTATTGCTTTTATAAAGGCCTGAAAGAAGAAAATGTTTAAAAATGGGCACGAGATCATAAACTCATTAAATGTACAGGATAGCCATGAGATTCTGTTAAATTTGCGCCTCAATTAAAATCTGATCTTTCATGCGGTTTTACAGTACAAACAGAAAAGCTCCTGAAGTAAGTTTTAAGAAGGCAGTATTTAAAGGCTTGCCCGAAGATAATGGCCTTTATATGCCGGCGCAAATACCTCTTTTTCATGAAGATTTCATGGCATCGTTAACGAGGCATTCATTTCATGACATCGCATTTGCGATGGCCAGAATGATAATTGAGGACGAGATTGCGGAGGCAGACTTGAGGACAATTATTGAAGAAGCTTTTGATTTCGAGGTGCCTGTCAGGAATGTCCATGACAATATTTATGTTTTAGAGCTGTTTCACGGGCCTACGCTTGCATTCAAAGATTTCGGGGCGCGATTTATGGCCCGGGTGATGGGGCATTTTCTGAAAACCGACCAACGTGAAGTGCATATCCTGGTAGCCACGTCAGGCGATACCGGTAGCGCGGTGGCTCAGGGATTCCTGGGGGTTGAAGGGATCAGGGTTACGCTGCTGTACCCGAAAGGCAAGGTATCGAAAATACAGGAACAACAGCTTACTACGCTCGGACAAAATATCACGGCGCTCGAGGTAGAGGGCACTTTTGATGATTGTCAACGGCTTGTGAAAACGGCCTTTCTCGATGAGGAGCTGAAAGAAAAGATCAACTTGAGTTCTGCCAATTCCATTAATATAGCCAGGCTGCTTCCTCAGTCATTTTATTATACATGGGCTTATTCCCGCCTGATGAATGAGGCGGAAAAGATATACTTCTGCATACCAAGCGGGAATTTCGGCAATCTGTGCGGAGGCCTTCTGGCAAAAAGGATGGGGTTGCCGGTGGCAGGATTTATTGCGGCAACCAATGTCAATGACATTGTGCCCCAGTATCTTGAATCAGGCAAATTTGCTCCCCGTCTTTCGGTGCAAACGATCTCTAACGCCATGGATGTGGGCAATCCGTCAAACTTTGCCAGGTTGCTCGATTTGTACAATAATGATCATGGAAAAATCGCTGAGGATATCAGAGGCGTCAGCTTTAATGACGAACAAACAAGGTCTCTGATCAGGGAGGTGTATGAAAATCATGCATATCTCATGTGTCCGCATACAGCCATAGGATATGGTGGATTGAAAAATTTTCTCGATGACGGGGCTAAAGGTATTTTTCTGTCCACCGCCCATCCGGCCAAGTTTAAAGATATCGTCGATCCGTTGATTGAGGGAGAAGTTGAGATACCGGAACGCCTGGCGAGGATCATTGAGAAGGAAAAGCATGCTATTCCCATGGAAGCAAACTATGCGGATTTCAAATCATGGCTGCTTGAAAAACATTAACCATTCATCATCATGAATAAATCAGTATTTTCATCAACCATTATTTTTCTGTTATTGATGCTTGGCTCCTGCGGCCCTGAGGAACTGGTATGCGAGCGGGCAAGTTATGATACCGTAACCGAGTCACGTGACCTGGAGGGGTTTAACAGCATTGCTTTTAATACCGTCGGGGATCTGTATATCTATGAAGGATCTGAATTTGAAATTGAAATTGAAGGGCCCGACAATGTAGTGACAAAAACGACGACTTTTCTTGAAGGGAACCGCCTGGTAGTAGGCTCGGAAACATGTTTCAATGGCAGTTATTCACTGAAGGTGACTGTCACGGCGCCGTCATGGGAAAAGATCAATTTTTCAGGTACAGGCGATCTCTATATCAAGGACGGTATCGAAGGAGATGTGATCCGGGTCGAACTTTTCGGTATCGGCAAAGCGGATATGAATGTCAGCGCCAAAACCCTCTACACCACGATGTCGGGACAGGGAAACATCGCTATTGCAGGCGAAGTAGAGCAGCACGAGTTCGTTTCTTCGGGTGAGTTTCAACTGAACAGCTACGATCTTTTGACCGTCAGGACTTTGATTAAGCTTTCGGGCTTAGGCGATTGCCATGTCTCCGCTTCCGATAAGCTCAATGTCAGTATTACAGGCAATGGCAACGTGTTTTACAAGGGAAATCCCGTCATCAGTACCGACATAACCGGGGTCGGTAATGTGATTGATGATAACTGATAGCGCCCCTCCTTTACCGATGCCATGAAAAAATCATTGTTTTTTCATTAATCCGGCGACTGGAGGAATATTTACCGGAAAATCATTATTTTGCTCCCAAGCAATCGTAACTTCACCAAAATAGCCTAAGCACAAATCAGGGATGGGAGCAATCAGAGAAGTCTTCATTTATTTTTTCGGATTTATCTGGATACTCTTCGGCTCGGATTATTTCTCCAGGTTTTTTCAGAAGATCAAGCTGCCGCTGATCACCGGATTTATTGTTACCGGAATGATCGCAGGCCCGTATTTCCTCAACCTCATTCCCAAAGATGCAATACCAAATCTCCTTTTTGTCAATGATTTTTCGCTGGCTTATATTGCCTTTGCTGCCGGGGCGGAATTATACCTCATCG
>WGED01000373.1 GCA_015492915.1 Cyclobacteriaceae bacterium | reverse complement strand
GTATTGAAAAAGGCCGGCCGGCCGGAAAAATCATAAAAAGATGGTTGTCGATAAACCCCTTACAAGTAGCCCGTTTCACACTTTTTTAAGTATATTCAACAGACAAAAGACCCTCAAAGTATTTTTTGTTTCCAACCTTAAAACCCATGCATAACATGAAATTTTTAAATAAAATAATCGCGCTTTCCTTGTTGCTGCCGTCAGTGTCTGCCTATGGGCAGGAGGTCAATCTGTCACATGCCGGAGTGATCGTATCAACCTCCATCAAGCCCAAAGTACGGGAAACCGCCGTGCGCATCCTTTCTGAAGAGATCGGTAAACGTACCTCTCTGAAATGGCAACGGACCGATTCATGGAAAAATGGCAAAAAATCCATAGTCGCTCTGGCATTGAGCAATGACGAAACGCTGGACGGCAAAACTGTGCCATGGAGAAATGATCATAATCTTCCTGAATATCAGCCGGAGGGGTACAGGGTGTTTTATGACAAAGGGGAAAATGTGTTGTGGGTCGTAGGGCATGATTCGCGGGCCGTTCTGTTCGGAATCGGCGAGTTGCTACGCACGGCTGACATGTCAAAGCACAAAATGCTGATCAACACTTCGCTTGATGTGGCGACAGCACCTGCCTGTCCGCTGCGTGGCCATCAGATAGGATATAGGAACACAGCCAACTCATACGATGCCTGGAGCGTGGCGCAGTACGATCAGTACATCCGCGAGCTTGTGCTTTTCGGCACGAACGCCATTGAGAACATACCGCCTCTGGAGAAAGATGTGAGCGTGCATTTCAAGGTGAGCCGGGAGGAAATGAACCAAAAGATGAGCGAGATCTGTGATAATTACGACATCGAATATTGGGTGTGGACACCCATCACTGCGGACCTGTACAAAAAGGATGAATACGCCGAAGAACTTGAAAAGCACAAGGCCAACCTGCATGCTGTGCCGCGGCTCGACAATATCTTCATCCCCGGCGGCGACCCGGGCCACAACCATCCGAGAGATGTGCTGCCCTTTATCAGGGACCTGCATGAAGAATTGGTGAAATTTCATCCGGATGCGGGCATATGGCTTTCGCTGCAGGGCTTCAGCGAGGAGCAGGTCGATTATTTTTATCAGTATCTCAAGGAGCGCAACCCCACGTGGCTGCGCGGCGTGGTGTCCGGTCCCGGTAGTCCGCCAATTGCCGAGACGCGCTACAGGCTCCCTGCGAAATATCTCCACAGGCATTATCCCGACATCACGCACAATGTGCGCTGCGATTATCCCGTACCCCGATTTGATCAAGCCTACGCACTCACCATCGGAAGAGAGGGTATCAACCCCATGCCTGTCTTCTATGCTCAGGTCCATGAAAAATACGCAACTTTTACCGATGGTTTTGTTTCTTACTCCGACGGCTGTCATGACGATGTGAACAAATTCATCTGGAGCCGGCGCGGCTGGAACCCTAAGAAGGATATTTATGAAATCCTCATGGAATATGGTCGATTTTTCATGAGTCCGCAGGCTGCAGAAGAGGTGACGGCAGGCATCTTCGCGCTGGAAAAAAACTGGGACGGCCCCCTGGCGGTCAACGGCAGCGTGACGACAACCTTTGCCTTCTGGCAAAACCTCGAAAGGAAGTATCCGCAGTTCGCCGGCAACTGGCGCTGGCAGATGCTCGTGCTCAGAGCGTATTACGATTTTTACATCCGCGAGCGTCTGATCCATGAGCAGAACCTGGAAAAGCAGGCCAATGACATTGTAAGCAAAGCAGAAGAAACCGGTGCAGACAGGGCTATGGACAATGCATGGAAAATTATTGAAAGATCAGTGACAGAACCCATTGAGCAGGACAAAAGACAGAAGATAGAAGTGTATTGCCGGAAGCTGTTTGAATCCATCGGTTTGCAGACGAGCGTGAAGAAATTCCACGCGCGCAGCGGTGAGCGGGGCGCCATCCTTGATTATGTGGATGTGCCGCTCAACAACCGGTGGTGGCTAGAAGATCAGTTTGCGGAGATCAGGCAACTGCCATCGGAGGAGGAAAAGCTCGAACGCCTCAGGCGCATTTACACATGGGAAAATCCAGGCCCCGGCAGTTATTATGACGATATTTCCACCATCGCCAAAAGTCCGCACGTGAAATCCACCGTCTATGACGCAACGGATTTTGCATGGAAAGACGACGGATTCTGCCGCTGGCGGCTATCGTCGCAGACTTACCAGAACGACCCCGTGCTTGAATATGAGGATCTCGATCCAAACGGGCGTTACCTTGTGCGCGTAACGGGCTTTGGTGACGCGCTGTTACGGGTGGATGGCCAAAGGCTTGAGCCGCTGGTGTACAACAAAGAACGGGATGCCTTCAAAGAATTTCTGGTGCCCCGGAGCTTTGTGGGTGATGGCAAGTTGCGCATTACCTTCGACCTACCCGAAGAGTCGCATCTCAACTGGCGGCTGCATTCTGTCGTGTCGGATGTATGGCTGATCAAAAGGTAGAGGCCGGGGGCTGGGTTTTGAATGCAAGTTCTTTTACTTCCACACTCACTCTCTCAGTCTCACCCCGATTTCTCTATTACTCAAACCGCTTTAGCTGGGTGTTGTCAAACTGCCATTCGGGTGTCTGCAGCACATCACCGAAATCGAGGGGATACCACGGGCTGAGGTTGTGGTTCATTGAATTATGAAGAATTTGTATCTCCTGTGCGGGCATATAGCTCTGGGCAAGGAGGAAAACCCTTTCTTTCGTTTCCGGATTCTCTGCCATATCCACCACGATGACCGCGTGACCCGGCGAGCCGCCGACTATGAAAATATCACCGATTTTCATATCAATCACGGGCACAGGTTTCAGCTCCTTCGAGAGGGAGAGGGTGCCTGCATAAGTGAAGATCAGCTCCAAATAATCCCAGAAATCTTCATAAGTATTTGACGCCGGACGGTTGGCCCGCGACCAGTAAGTTTCATTGCCTTTCACGATTATCCGTTTGCCTTCCATCCATCCGGAATAATCAACCCGGAAACCATTGGTCAAATTGAAATGTATTCTGTCATATTGCTTTTTCTTCCAGAGATATTCGGCCCACAGCCGCATGGCGGCATCGGCACACTGGTGCAGATTTTTATTACCAACAGGCAGATCAACCACCGCATCGTATACCCCTCTATTAGCCTTTTCCCGGCCATTGTAATATTTCACAGTTGCTCCATGAGGTTTGAGCGGTAATCCCCTGAGATACGCAGCGAAAGAATTCGGCGCTGCCTTTACGCGTTCAAAGCCACGGGGTGTGAGAAACCTTGTCCTGATCATGGTACCGGTTGTGTCGATCAGGCCTCCCCACTCTTCGCCGTCAGAATGTTTCAAAAAATCACCTGATTTCCATGCTTCGTCCTCAATGGTTGTTTCTCCGTCCCGACTACTGCGTACAGATTGAAAACAAGCCTGCATGGAGATGAGAATCAATACCACATTCAACAGGATATTCATCTTTAAAATTATTTAAACCCAACGAAGACCCGATGCCTGACCTCCTCCTCTGGCAACGTGAAAAACCATGAATTCTTATCTGTTTTTGAAATCATTTTAATGACAAGGGGCGGAAGAATTATCCTCACTATTTTAACCAATGCTATAGCATGAAAATGAAATGAATTATTATATTTGAAATCTACACCCGAAAATAACTACATAAAAACCCACATCAATGAATGTGCTGCGATCAAACACAGGCCAGATCGGCATTTATCTGATTCTAACAGCCTTGCTTACGACCTGCACTTTTCCATTCACTACCGCCACCTACAAATGGAATATAAAGTGGGACAGGAGCAAACTGGAATTCAAAGAGCGATTCTTAAGTCAGAAACTGCCCGAATATTCAAAAGGCAAACCGCCCAACATCCTTTTCATCGTCATCGATGATCTCGGAAAATATGAGATATCAGCTTATGGCTCAAAAACCGTAAAGACACCGAATATCGATAAGCTGGCTTCCGAAGGGGTCCTTTTTACAGATTGTTATGTCAATTCGCCCGTTTGTGCACCGTCAAGGGCAGGGCTGATGTCGGGCCGTTATCCGCCGCGCTATGGTTTTGAGACACAACCCATGGAGATCTATCCCAACAACCTGGCTGTCTATTTTATGGGCAAATACATGGTGAACACGGGAGATTTCGTGATGGTTACCAAACCGAAATTTCCACCTGAATGGCAGATCCAGAAGCAAGGGCTGCCCCCTACCGAATTTACCCTGGCAGAGATTCTGAAAATGCGTAATTATAATACAGCCTGCATAGGTAAATGGCACCTCGGACATTCCAGGCAACTCATTCCTAACAACCGTGGATTTGATTATCAGTATGGATTTTACGGTGCTTTTTCCCTGTATTCCAAAAAGAGGAACTCTCCCAATATGGTCAATTACATCCAGAATTCATTCTCCGCCAAACACCAGTGGAAAGTCGGGCGCAAAGAGACGAGTGCCATTCTCCGCAACAATAAACGCATCAAAGAGGAGCGTTATCTCACCTATGCTCTCACAGATGAAGGGCTGGAATATATGGCCCGTCACCGCAATGACGAAAACCCATTTTTCCTCTACCTCGCGTACAATGCCGTACACGTGCCGTTCCAGGTGCCCAGGGTGTATTACGAGATGGAAGACCCTGATAAACCGGAAAACAAAAAGGTATATCATGCTATGATCCATGCCCTGGATGATGCCATCGGCATATTGATGGATAAGATGAAAGCTCTGGGCCTTGAGGAAAACACGATTATTTATTTCATTTCCGACAACGGCGGTGCGTCCTATACCGGCGCTACCGACAACGGACCCTACAAAGGCGGCAAGCTGACCATGTTCGAAGGGGGTGTAAATGTGCCGTTTATCATGAAATGGAAAGGACGCATTCCGGAAGGGCTGGTTTACAAACATCCTGTTAGCTCCATGGATATTTTCATGACTTCCGTAAAAGCGGCCGAATGTCCGTTGCCGGGAGACCGCATATATGACGGAGTAAATCTGATACCTTTTCTAACAGGCGAAAAACAGGGTATTCCTCATGATGTTTTCTACTGGAAGGCCGATCACATCGAAGCGATGCGCAAGGGAAACTGGAAATTTTTGCTGAGCACGCGCGATAAGTGGATAGAGCTGTACAACATGGCCGAAGATAAATTCGAGCATTACGACCTGACAGATGTGCACCCCGACACGTTGAAAGTGCTTCGGCAGGAATTTGACATGTGGAAAAAAGAGCTGAAACCGCCGCTGTGGCCGAGGCTGATGGACCACAAGTTTGTGATCGACGGAAAGGAATACCTGTTTCCCGCTTAACCTGACGAAAATGAAAAGTCCACGAAAAATACTGATCACCCTGGCTTTCTTCCTGGCCTTGTCCGGATTTACTGAAAAAGCAAAAGCGCAGGTCTTTTATATCGGCGTGAACGGAAATGCCGTATATTCATGGTTCTCTTCACCCGGCTTGGACAACTTAGTCACATCCGATGGCTGGGGCTGGGACCTGGGATTTTTTCTGCGGTATGGGAAAAGGCCCTATTTTCAGTTAGGTTTTGACTGGGTGCGCTCACAGAATGAATTTGTGATCAGTGACGGAGAAACTATTTTCTTCTCAGAGAATTTAAAGTTTCACAACTTCGATTTTTCTCTAAAGGTGGGCTATAATATCATACAAACGCCGATATTCAAATACAAAATCCACGCGGGACCTTTTATCGGCAAATCGCTGATATTTTCCGGTCAGGATATCGTGTTCGAGAACAGCGATTTCAATAATCCTCAATTGGGCATCATCGCCGGTACGGGCATCCAGTTTACCAATCTGATCATAGATTTTGAATACAGCTATCATTTCACCCAGCTTTTCAATCCGGTTCTGATCGATGGCCAGGAATTTGAGCTGGGCTCAAAGCTGCAACTGATCACACTGAAGGTGGGATTTATGTTTTAAACAAATTCATAATTTTTCAGGCCCTTTCATAATGATCCTTTTGCGCACTTTAGCTTATTGTAAAAACTGTCAGGGGTTGTTTTTCGGAGTGACACAATGGGTTCCCCGAAGGCTTTTCAGCAGGTCTTCCCTATGAATTTTAGCCGATTTTCAATATACTTGAAAAGCAAAGGGCGTTGATGTTTTTTTCACTTTTATGAGAAAAAGAGCATCAGACGAATTATAATGATTCATTATCTTTGAGTGTTGAGCCAAAAAAATTATAGCACAAAACCCGATTAATGAAGATCACCGAACCAAACAATCATTATTTTGGCATTTACCTCTTATTGATTTTTTTAATCACTGCCTGCGTATATCCGGTTACAACGGCCAGTTATAAGTGGAAAATAAAATGGGATAAAGAAAGACTGGCTTTTAAGAAACAGTTTCTAAACCGAGAATTACCCGAATATTCCAAAAGCAAACTACCCAATATTCTCCTCATCGTCGTCGATGATCTCGGAAAATACGAGATCTCCGCCTATGGTTCTCAAACCGTGAAAACCTCAAACATCGATAAACTCGCGTCAGAAGGAGTATTATTCAGTGACTGTTATGTCAATTCGCCGGTCTGTGCACCATCCAGAGCGGGAATACTGTCAGGTCGCTATCCGCCGCGATATGGCTTCGAAACTCAACCAATGGAAAATTATCCGAACAACCTGGCGGTGTATTATATGTATAAATTATTCAAAACAGGTGATTTTGTGATGGACGCCAAGCCACGGTTTCCGCAGGAGTGGCAAATCCAGAAGCAGGGGTTGCCGCCTACAGAGATTACACTTGCCGAGTTACTTAAAATGCGGGATTACAACACCGCCTGCATTGGCAAATGGCATCTCGGCCATGCCGGCAGGCTGATCCCGAATGAAAGAGGATTCGACTATCAGTACGGGTTTTACGGGGCCTTTTCACTCTATTCCGAAAAGAGAAATTCACCCAATATGATCAACCACATCCATGATTCTTTTTCAGCAAGACACCAATGGAAAACAGGCAGAAGTGAAACAAGTGCCATTCGCCGCAACGATAAGCGAATCAAAGAGGACCGCTACCTTACTTTTGCCATAATGGAAGAAGGCATTGAATATATGGCACGACAAAGGAACAGCGAAAAGCCTTTCTTCCTGTATCTCGCTTTCAATGCTCCGCATGTGCCTTTCCAGGCGCCGCGGGCATATTATGAAATGGAAAACCGGCATAAAGATGAGAACAAAAAGGTCTATCATGCCATGATCCATGCGCTTGATGATGCAATCGGAATCCTTATGGAAAAAATGAAAGCCTTGGACCTTGAAGAAAATACCCTGATCTTTTTTATCAGTGACAATGGTGGCGCAACCTACACCGGCGCCACTGACAACGGCCCCTACAAAGGCGGTAAGCTGACCATGTTTGAAGGCGGCGTGAATGTGCCTTTCATCATGAAATGGAATGGACGTATTCCCGAAGGAGTAAAATATAGCCATCCCGTCAGTTCGATGGATATCTTCATGACCTCTGCAGAGGCGGCCGAATGCCCCTTACCCGGTGACCGAATCTATGATGGAGTGAACCTTCTCCCCTATCTGACAGGTAAAAAACAGGGCGTTCCCCATGATGTGTTTTACTGGAAGGCAGATCATATCGAAGCTATGAGACGGGGCAATTGGAAATTTCTGATGAGCACACGTGACAAATGGATAGAACTATATAATATCGCTGAAGATAAATATGAGCATTACGACCTGAACGATGTGCACCCTGACACGCTGAAGGTATTGCGCCAGGAATTTGACTTATGGAAAAACGAGTTGAAGCCACCACTGTGGCCCAGGCTGATGGACCACAAATTTGTGATTGACGGGAGGGAGTACTTGTTCCCCGCTTAATGAAACAAGCATGAGATCAATAGGGAAAATATTCATAGCTACTGCTTTATTACTTACGGCATTCAGTTTGTCACCATCGGCAACAGCCCAGAACTTTTATTTGGGTGTTAGTGGCAGCACGATGGTTCACACATGGTTTTCCGCCACTTCGGCGCCCGATAATCACTTCACTGCCAACGGTTGGGGCAGAAACCTCGGCGCATTTCTGCGGTTTGGGAAAAAGCCGTATTTTCAGTTTGGGGTTGACTGGATATGGATAGAGAATGACTTCGCATTGGAACTTGGAAAAGACCTTCAGTATTCTGAAAATATCAGGGCTCAAAGTTTCGACTTTTCCTTAAAGATCGGCTACAACATCGTGCAAACACCCATCTTTAAATATCAGATTCATGCGGGGCCTTTTATAGGCAGGTCCAGAATTTTTTCCGGGGAAGGAATCGTTTTCGAAAGCAGTGACCTCAACAATTCGCAGGGAGGCTTTATTGCCGGCACAGGCATCCAGTTTACCAACCTGATCATTGATTTTGAATATACTTTTCGTTTTACGCAACTTTTCAACAAGCTCATCGTGGACGGGCAAACGGTCGATTTGCAAGCAAAACCGCAACTCATCGCCCTGAAAGCAGGATTTATGTTTTGATGGAAAACGGTCGAAGGCCTGATCCGTCCGGTTCCATGAAAAAACAACCCTTTTCCATGCCTCACTCCCCCGTATGCTCATAGGCGGGGTCGTCGATGCGCTCGAGGTGCCGGCGGTATTCTTCGTTGCTGATGCTGTTTTGCCAATGGCCTGTGATGCGGGCTATGCCCGTAAACAACAGAAAAATGACCAGCACGGCCAAGGCCACCCACCCTGCAGACACAGGCTTTTCCTTTTTTATGAGATTGAAGGATAAGGTGTCGGGCTCCTCGCAGACAGCGGTGCAGGCGAGGCAGGCGGTGCACTCGTCCGAGAGGACATGCCTTTTCTCATGCACCTGAATGTTGGAAGGGCATACCGCAGTGCATTCTCTGCAGTCCACGCAAGTCTCGGGATTGCGGGTGATGCGCACGGGGCTGAACAACCCCGTGAAGCCCAGAAGGGCGCCGTAAGGGCACAGATAGCGGCACCAGAAGCTCCTGATCACCACCGACAACAGCGCCAGCACGATGATGACGGTGAGCGCGAACGTGGAGATGTGCGCGAAAAACAGCATCATCTTGATGTCTGCCACACGATTGTAATCGCCGTAAATAAATGCCCGGAGGTCGTCGACGTTCATGTCGATGAGGATGCCGTATGCGAAGAAGATGAGCAGAAGGTATTTGAGGCTGCGCAACGGCCAGTCGAGCCATCGCGGCAAGATGAGGTTTTTGCCGAAAAGCTTTTTTCCGCCTTTCCAGAGGTATTCCGACAGGAGGCCCACAGGGCACACCCATGAGCAGAAGCTCTTTTTCACCACCCAGGCCATCAGCAGGATGACGATAAAAAGCACCAGCCCCGCGGGATGTATGCTGTTGAAATCGCCCGTGAGGATCCAGTATTTAAGGCTCATCAGGGAGCTGATGGGCAGGAAGGCTTCCACGCCCGGAGGCCTGGCGATCTCTTTACCGCC
>WGED01000372.1 GCA_015492915.1 Cyclobacteriaceae bacterium | reverse complement strand
TCTCAAAAGGATCAAAGGTTATGTGGACAAACCTGTTATAAAAGTCATTTCCGGCATGAGGCGAACGGGGAAAAGTTATTTGATCAGGCAGGTTATAGACATGCTCAGCGAGGAGGGCGTCGCTGCCGGGAAGGTGCTTTATATCAACAAGGAACTGCTCGAATTTGATTTTATAAAAGACTACAAAGACCTGCATGAGTATGTTAGCGGATTTTTTAAGGGAAGGAAGGGGTATTTATTTATAGATGAAGTGCAGGAAATAGCACAATGGGAAAAGGCGGTAGGGTCCTTTTTCACGGAGCAGCGATACGACATTTATATAACGGGCTCCAACTCCGGTTTGCTTTCTTCTGAGCTGAGCACACTGCTCTCTGGGCGGTACATTGAAATTAAAATTTTTACACTCGGTTTTGATGAATTTTTGCTATTCAGGGGAAAAAAGGCGAGAGACAAGACCGGGGAATTCAATAATTATTTGAAATTCGGAGGTTTTCCGGTGATCCATAATTTTGATCTCGACGAGGAACTCACCTATCAGTATATCAATTCGCTTTTCGACACTATTATTTTAAAAGATGTTATCAGCCGGTACAACATCCGCAATGTGAAATTATTTCTTGATATAGTCAGATTTGTTTTCGACAATATCGGAAACGTATTTTCAGCCCACTCTATCAGCAAATATCTGAAAAGCCAGCATCAAAAAATCGGCGTGGAGACTATTCAGAATTATCTCATGTTCATTGAGTCGAGTTATATGCTTTATAAAGTCAGGCGATATGACCTGAAGGGCAAAAAACTGCTGGATGTGCATGAAAAATATTTTATCGGTGATACAGGATTGAAAAATGCCTTACTGGGATTTAAGGAAGCAGATATTTCAGGAATGCTTGAGAATATTGTCTTTTTACATTTATTGAGGGAGAATTATAAAGTGTCCATAGGCAAATTGAATGGTCTGGAGGTTGATTTTATAGCGGAGAAGCAGGGCTTTAAGGTATATATTCAGGTCGCTTACCTGCTTGATTCTGAAAAGACCCGGGAGCGGGAATTCAGGGTATTGCAAAAAATAAAAGACAACCACCCGAAATTTCTGCTAAGTATGGATAATCTGCCTCTGTCAAATAATGCAGGCATAATACGCATGAACCTCATTGATTTTTTACTGGATTCCCGGCGATTGGGATAAAATAAAACCGGCGGGTGATCAGCCCGCCGGTCTTTACTGTAGTTAAACTTAATTCTTTTTTTTAGCGGACGCCGCCGTCATCATTTAGCGCTGCCCGCTTAGCCCTGAAGGAGCGGTTGCCGCCGATAACCCAGTGGAGTCCGATCTGTACTCCGAGCAACAGGTTGGCCCTGTTCGAAAAAATATTCGTTATTTCTCCATTGTTGACCAATTCGATCAGGTCCTGATTTCTCATGTCTGTAAAGCTGTAATTGCCCCTGATGTTGGTTGAGATATAAAAATGTTTCAGCACATCAATGTCTATCCCAAAACCAAAAGCGAGCTGCACCTCCTTATCTTTAAACTTCTGCAGTTCATTTTCTGCCTGGCTGCTCATCAGCATCATGATGGCGTCCTGAGGCATATCGTACTGACCGGGTGTGTTTGGGTCTTCAAAATATTTCAGCGGTACTTCCAGGGGATTATCCCCGGGAGTAATATCTCCGTTGTTGATTGCATCAAGGTAGGGCTGGGGCAAATCACCTTCGTTGCTCACCAGAACCTGCGTTATTTCCGTTATTTCGCCTGTATTTTCCGGCGGTATTTCTGTGTAATCCGTCAGCTTGATGCTTGCGTCTTCGTAAAATTGTATCGTTTCAAGTCCGTTGTTAAGTAATGACAACTGCGGTCCGATCTGAAAGTTGAACCTGACAGGCTTTACCCCTGTGCCCATAAGTTTGAGCAACAGCGGGAGCTGAATGTAGTTCAGGTCGATCTTTCGTTCAGCGATCATTTTTTGCACAGACTGTACAGTTTGCATCATCTGATAGACCTGCCCCTGCGTGGCACTGATGGATTCGAACTGAAAACCAATTCCGTTTGTGATGTCGATGCCCACGGAGCCGCCAATGGGAAACCAGTTATAGTTTGCCTGGGTGATATAATTGGGATTGCTCTGTAGCCCGTTATCCAGCACCCAGGTCGTATTGAATCCCGAAGTGATGCCGAGATGTATGCGAGGTTGGGCCATGGTCGTGCCTGTGAGTATTATGAATATGAAAAAACCGTACAGCGTTTTCATGATTTTATTATTGTTTTTGTTGTCAGCTTTTAATCCACTAAAAATGGGATATGCAATGGGAATATGCGTGTCTCCGTGCTCCCATACCTTACATGCGTAAATAATTGCATTATTCTCATGAAAAGGCTTGTTGCAATGATGACTCGCTGATCCTGTGGCATATATTTGTGGTATGAAGCATTTTAAGGAGAAACTCCTCTTATGGCTCAGGCACGTTGCGCCCGAAATTGAAATAAAGCAGGGTATGATCATCGACGAGCAGCGCCTGGATATCTACTTTCCTGACCGAGATGTGGGGTTGGTGCTTTATACCCATAGTGATGAAGCAGAGAAAAATTTATCTAAAATCCATGGATTATTAAATATCACCTCGCACAAGATCATCCATCTTTGGGAGGATATCTGGATATATCATCAGGAGAAAGTAAAATCACGGTTGTTGTCGCTGGTGGGAAAATCGCAGAGAATATATGCCAGGGAAACACAATTGGAAACCATTGATAACGCCCGACTACTAGAATTTCTGGAAATAAACCATCTGAATGTACCCATCAAAGCAAAATATAAATACGGATTATTTTACAGGGATGAACCGGTAGCAGTCATGTCATTCAGTAAAAGTCGTATGATAGAACGGGATGGTAAATTGTATAATTCTCATGAACTCCTAAGGTTTTGTAACAAGCTGGATGTGACCGTAGTAGGCGGGATGACCAAACTTCTGAAGCACTTTATCCGAACACAACATCCCGATGACATTATGACCTATGTGGATTGCGACTGGTCGGACGGACAAGCGAACAGAAAGGCGGGATTTGAGATGATGGAGCGAATAACTCCCATGGAATTCTGGCTTGATTTACAAACCGGGCGGCGCGAATATCCACGGTATATTCTGAGAAAGAAGGGGGTTGGTGAGGAGATTTTAAATGATAAAAACCGACTCGACTCATTCATGAAAGAACATCAATTGGTCACGGTATATAACTCAGGCAGCTATAAGTTTTTGCTGAAACTGAAATAGTCTTCAGTTCATCCCTAAATTCTCACCGGGATTTCGTTATGAGAGGTTAAAGTACAACTTGTCCCGCCAGGGCGGGAAGAAAATCAGCACGTTTGATGAGGAGGCATAATGCACCTTTATGGTGACGAATCAAACGTGAACGAAGTGGCTGATTTTGAAGTAATTTAAACTCGGAATAGAAAGGTTATTGAGAATTTTTGGTTCATGAGAAAATGATGATTTTTTACTTTCCTACCAGTTCGGGGTGCCCTGCGGAGATCAGTGATTGCAATTCATCATCAAATCTCGCTTTGTACAATGTCTTTGCCTGTGCGAGCGCTTCGGGTGTGAGCCCTTTTGCACCGCGGAAGTCAGCTTTATAAAGATTGGCATTGGTGAAATCGGCTCCGGTGAGATAGGCGCCCTGCATGTTGGCTTCCATCAGCAATGCATTCGTAAAATCCGCTTTGATCAGAAACGCCTTTTCAAAATCCGCTTTAATGAGATAAGCATCCCTGAAGATGGCGCCGTTAGCATAAGCCTTGATCATGGTCGTCTGATTCATGTTGCAGTTTTCGAAGTTGGTTTGGTTTAGCCTGGCGCCATGGAGATTCACATTGATGAGGGATGAGTTAAACAGATTGGCATAGTTGAGGTTGGCGCCTATGAGTTTTACGTGATTCAGGTTTGATCTCACGAGGTAAGAGTGCGCCAGGTTGATATTGTAGATTTTATGCCGGTTGAGCCTTTTGATATTACCGACTGTCCTGAAAGCCGCTTCTTCCGATTCCCACAGGCGGAAATCATCAATCTCATCTTTGTATGCTCTTATCCTGGTTCTTTTCTCTCCAGTCTTGTTCAGCCAGAAAATCAGAATACCGATTACAGCGATGTCGAATATCATACCGTGCGCCTCGGCCAGTACCTGTCCGAAAAAGCTATGGAAATTTTCGCGGTAATAGGGGAGGCTGGCCAAGATAACGATAATGCCTACGACGATGAGCACAATGGTAGAGGTCAGTATCGGTCTTTCCGATACGGAATACAGCTTATTGCCAATGTCTTTTAACCAATTCTTCCAGTTCATAATTCAATAGTCAACTTCCCACTGTTGGTTAGGTCAGACCAAGAGCTGCAATTTTGTTACCGAGTGTTTCGCTGATCTTGATATAAGACTCTGTTGTCCAGCCGGCTACGTGTGGCGTAAACAACACATTGTCCAACACCGTCAGTTCACTCATCAGCTTCTTTTGTTTATCTGTGAGGCGCTCCATCTTTTCATTTTCCAGTACATCAAGTCCGGCCGCTAAAATTTTTCCCGATTTTAGGTTATTTACAAGAGTTTTTAAAGACAAAATTCCCCCCCGTGCTGTATTAAGTAATATTATTTTCTTTTTGAAACTATTAATGAAATCATCATTGACATAAAACCTTGTTTCTGAGGTGAGTGGCACGTGAAAACTGACGATATCAGCCCGTTCAAATATGTCGTTTAATTGTACTTCTTCAACATATTCATTAGCAAAACCGCTTTTGTACTTGTCGTAGGCGATTATCTTACAGCCAAACCCTCTCAATCTCTGTGAAACGGCCGTGCCCATGTTACCAAAACCAATGATGCCTACGGTGCGGTGAAGGAGTTCAACGCCTCTGTTGCCTTCGCGGTCCCAGATTCCTTTTCGCACTTCCATATCCGCTTTTCTGATGTGGTTAATGAGATTGAGCAACAGTGCCAGTGTGTGCTCGGCCACTGCATCGCGATTGCCTTCAGGTGCGTTGAGCAATACGATATTTTTGCTTTTGGCATGCCCGATATCTATGAGATCCATACCCGCGCCTGCCCGAGCGATAAAGCGCAAATTGGGGCCGTGGTCAATAAATTCCCTGTCCGCAGGAGTCTTGCTCCTGATGATAATACCAGTATACTCATGGAGTATTTTCAGAATGTTTTTTCTGTCAATTTTCGGTTGGTAATTCACTTCATAGCCTGCTGTTTCCAGCATCGGGATTATACATTCATGCATCCTCTCTATGACCAGAATCTTAGGCTTCATCAAAATCGTTCGTTTTTCATTATAAATTATACAAAAAGTGCGCTACGACAAAATACAGCGTGAGTCCCAGCAAATCTATGGTAGTGGTGATGAAAGGTCCTGATGCCAGGGCGGGATTAAAGCCCAGTTTGTGGAATACCAGCGGGATGGCCGTGCCAATCAATGAGGCAAACAAAACAACGGAAAAAAGTGCCGTACTTACGACGAAAGCCAGCTTGATATCATATGATAAAAATACAAAAACATAGACGAGCAGCGAAAGTACGATCCCGTTGAGTAGTGCCACCAGAACCGTTTTCAGAAATTTCTTCCACGGCGATGCGGCAAATATGCTGGAGCTTGCCAGGCTTTGTACAACAAGTGCCGAAGACTGAATGCCCACATTGCCACCCGAGGCCATGATCAATGGAATAAAAAATGCGAGTGCTGCAATCTTTTCAAGGTCGGCTTCGAACAGGCCGATAAAACGTGCTCCTACGAGTCCGCCTAGCATGCCGATGATCAGCCAGGGCAGGCGTGCACGGGTGAGCACCCACACGCTGTCATCTTCCTCTACATCTTCGGAGATACCAGCCATCAGGTTTCGTTCCTGTTCTGCACGCTCCGTGATCACATCCACGATATCGTCGATAGTGATACGCCCTACGAGCTTGCCGCGTACGGTGATCACAGGCACAGCTTCCAGGTCATATTTCTGCATAATGTCAGCGACCTCTTCTTTGCTCTGGTAGGTATAAACGGAGATGATGTCAGGATTATAGATATCAGCTATTTTGGCCGAAGTCTTGGCGATAATTATCTGTTTCAGCGATACACGCCCGAGCAGTTTTTCATCGTCGTCAACCACATACACCGCATATATCTTTTCTACTTTTTCAGCCTGCCGCCTGATCTCCTGGATACAGTCCACTACATTCCAGTTTACATTGGCTTTGACTAACTCTTTGGCCATCAGCCCACCGGCACAGTCCTCATCGTACCGGAGCAATTCGATGATATAATTGGCCTTTTCCTCGTCTTTGATATTGGCTATGACTTCTTCACGAATTTTTACCGGGAGGTCATTGAGGATGTCGGCAGCATCGTCCGTTTCGATATCTTCAATATATTCGGCTATTTCGTGCGGATCGAGCGAACGCAGAATTTTGGTTCGGATGTCTTCATCCATATCTTCGATAACATCCGAAGCCATTTCTTTCTCGAGCAGCTCCAGAATATATTTCGATTCGTCAGAGTCAAATTCCTCGAGCAACAGGGATATGTCCTCATGACGAATGGGCTCCAGACTTTTCCGGATAATGGCCTCGTCTTTGGCCTTGACAGCCTCGCGCAATTTATCCAGGAATTCCTGTGTCACTTCAAATGGAGCTACTTTTTCCAATGTTGGACCAGTTTAGTTAAATGGTTAAAATCTTCAATCGACAACTGTTCAGCCCTTTTGTCAAATAAGGCATCCTGCGTCAGTCCGATTGGCAAAAATATCGGTTTTAATGCGTTTCGCAATGTTTTGCGACGCATTTGAAAGGCTTGTTTTACAATTTTTTTAAATAATTTTTCATCACAATCAATCAATGACTTCCCGCGCCGCGTGAGTTTAATCACGGCCGATTCAACCTTTGGTGGTGGTGAAAACACGCCCGGTGGGACTTTAAACAGTTTTTTTGCTTCATAATGCGCTCCGAGCAAAACGGTGAGAATGCCATAGGTTTTGTTGCCATGGATAGCACATATCCTGTCGGCTACTTCACGTTGGATCATACACACTACCTCTCTAATCTGATCCCGGAATTCCAGAATTCTGAAAAATATCTGGCTGGAAATATTGTATGGCAAATTGCCGATTATGGACACTTCTCCCGAAGCCAACCCTTTCAAGTCCGTCTTCAGGAAATCCCCTTCAATAATTGTCAATTTCTCATGGTTGAAATGAGTCTTCAGATAATCGATGGATTCGCGGTCAATTTCGACGAGGATGATCTTGTTATATGGTTTTTGAACGATATATTCCGTCAGCACTCCTGTGCCGGGACCAATCTCAATAATTGTCTCATTTTCATGTGGCGGCGACAAAGTATCAACGATCTTTTGAGCGATGTTGCGATCATTGAGAAAATGCTGCCCTAAAAACTTTTTCGGCCTGACAAACGACATATTGTATCTGAAAATATATGATGTATTGGCAAATGATACTTATCCGATAACAATATTGGATTTTATGTTCATTTTTCATGAAAAAACACTAATCTTTTGTTCGTTGGCTAAACCAAATGCGGTAAAGGGTGTTCGGTATTATTCAAATAAAGCCTCCGATTTTTAAAACAAAGAATTGATACTCTGGTTTTTACGATAAAAATCGCAATTTTTCCATGACCCGAATCCGGGTATTAAAAAAATCTTTGGGATAAATCAATACTTTGTCTCTCAATGCTTTAAGCGTTTCATAAATTATTCCGGGTTAAATATCCTTTGGATTCTGCTGGATAAAACTGTTAAAATTCCATTAATTGCAGCTTTGAATCCATCAACCAAAACAAACCTCAAATAAAATTTTCGAATGATTTATTATGGAATCAGGCAATAAAAAATTGAATCATGAAAGGCCGGTCATCGGCATTACCATAGGGGATATCAACGGAATTGGCCCTGAAGTAATTATCAAGGCACTTTCCGACCAGCGCATGCTCGATCATGTGACACCTGTGATTTTCGGCTCCACCAAAGTGCTGTCGTTTTATCGTAAGATGTTCCAGATTGAAGATTTTCATTACAGTCAGTTAAAATCTTTTGACAGGCTCAACCACCGGAAAATCAATGTAGTGAACTGCTGGCCTGAAATGGTAGAGATAAAGGTGGGTCAGGTGACCAATGAAGCGGGTAACTGTGCCTATCTCGCACTTAAAGAAGCGGTACAACACCTTAAAGAAGGGAAAATCGAAGCACTTGTCACGGCACCTATCAACAAGAAAAACATACAGCGGGATGATTTTAAATTTCCCGGTCATACCGAATATCTGACCGCAGAGTTTGGCGCCAAAGATAGCCTGATGCTGCTGGTTACTGAAGATTTGCGTATCGGTGTGGTGACAGGCCATATCCCGATCAAGGAGATCAACAGTAAGCTGACAAAGGAGTTGGTGGAACGAAAGCTTGAAATCATGATCAAATCCCTGAAAAAAGATTTCGGAGTCGTCAAACCCAAAGTGGCTGTGCTGGGGCTCAATCCGCATGCTGGCGAGGAAGGCCTGCTGGGTGAGGAAGAACAGCAAATCATCGAACCTGTGGTCAAAGCCTATAAGACGAAGGGACACCTCGTCTACGGTCCGTTCCCTGCCGATGGATTTTTCGGGGCCATGCATCACAGGAAATTCGATGGCATTCTCGCAATGTACCATGATCAGGGGCTGGTCCCCTTCAAAATGGTCGGCTTCGAAAAAGGCGTGAATTTCACGGCTGGATTACCCGTGATCAGGACATCGCCCGATCACGGGACAGCTTACAGTATTGCCGGTAAGAACGAAGCAAATCCGTTGTCGATGCGGGAGGCAATTTACCTGGCTTCAGAGATCGTGAAAGTGAGGAAACTGGTAGAGGTTTCTTAAGCTAATTCCGTTAGCTTTTGTTTTATTATTTGAATTTATATTTCTACATTTGCGGTCTGAAAATCTGGAGGGGATGAAACTGCTCAGGGAATATGATATTGACATCGCAAAACTGAATCCGGGACAATATAATTATTCCTTCAGGGTAGAAGATGCGTTCTTTGAATTGTTTGAAAACAGCCTGATAGACCACGGAAGCCTGAGGGCAGAGGTCATGCTTGAAAAAAAGATATCCTTTATTTCATTGGATTTCAGGATTTCGGGCACTGTCGAATTGACCTGTGACAGAAGTCTCGATCTTTTTGACTATGACCTCAGTACCGACAATGAGTTGATATTGAAATTTGGAGAAGAGGCCCGCGAACTGTCTGATGAAATGGAAGTAATTCCTTTTGAAACGAAACAGATTAATGTTGCACAATATTTATATGAGTTCATCAGTGTGGCTGTACCGATGAAGAAACTCCATCCCCGTTATCAGGATGAATCTGACGAAGACCAGATGGTTTTTTCGTCTGAGGAACCGGATACAGATAAGGAAAAAAATGAAGATGCGGAGATTGATCCGCGCTGGAATGCACTTAAAAAATTGAAGAATAAATAAAAGAATTTGAATTATGGCACATCCTAAGAGAAAAACTTCGAAAACCAGAAGGGACAAAAGAAGGACGCATAAAAAGCTGAGAGAGAAGAATTTAGCGGTTTGTCCTACAACTGGTGAATTCCATCTGCCGCACAGGGCATTTTGGCATGAAGGCAAGCTTTATTACAAAGGCAAGGTAGTAATGGAGCAGGAAGTACTTGCTTAAGGCAAGGCAAGGCTGATACAAAGTGGGGACGAAAGTTCCCTTTTTTATTTTGTTTGGGAACGAGCCTTTTGCCGGTCGGTACATATCGAATGAATAATTGGATTTAAAGGAGATATATCAGGGATTGGTGTCATTTGATTTGACAGAAAAAGGTTTTTATTTCCAATTAAGAATTATAATTTTAATTTCGAAACTCGCAACATGGCAACAACAGCAGATTTCAAAAACGGATTGTGTATAGAATATAACAATGACCTTTATACCATTGTTGAGTTTCAGCATGTTAAGCCGGGCAAGGGCAGTGCTTTTGTCAGGACAAAACTGAAAAATATTAAGACGGGAAGGGTTGTTGAAAATACCTTTAACTCGGGAGTAAAGATCACGACGGCGAGGATTGAAAAAAGGCCTCATCAGTATCTTTACAATGACGATCTTGGCTATCATTTCATGGATGCCAACACATTTGAGCAGGTTAGTTTGGTGAAGGAGATGGTAGACGGTTATCAGTTTCTCAAAGAAGGCCAGGAAGTCAATGTGGTTTACCATGCAGAAACGGAGACCCCGCTTAGTGTTGAATTGCCGCCGTTTGTTGAGTTGAAGATCGTTTATACAGAGCCCGGAGTAAAGGGGGATACGGCAACAAATGCCACAAAGCCTGCCAAGCTTGAGACAGGCGCAGAAATTCAGGTACCGCTTTTTATCAATGAGGGCGAAACAATCAAGGTGGATACACGGACAGCATCTTATTCGGAACGAGTAAAATAAATTTATGAAAGCAAAAGAGATCAGAGATCTTATTGACTTTATTTCAAATTCAGGTTTGGATGAAGTGAATATTGAGACTCAGGAATTTAAAATATCTGTAAAAAAGAATTCACCCGTAGTGATACCTGCCGCTGAAGCAGCACAACCGGTTGTTCCTCAGCAGGTTGTTGTTGATGCATCGGCACAACAGACAGCCGTTCAGCAGGCTCCGGCCCCTGTGCAGGAGGAGAAGGAAGAAGAGGGCCGGTTTGTTGAGATCAAATCGCCGATGATAGGCACTTTTTATGCTTCGCCTAGCCCGGATGCCGATCCGTTCGTGAAAGAAGGGGATACGGTTACGGTAGGGCAGACGGTGTGCATCATCGAGGCCATGAAACTGTTCAATGAAATTGAATCTGAGTATTCCGGAAAAATTGTTAAGATACTGGTTGAGAACGCTTCACCCGTGGAATATGATCAGCCGTTATTTTTAGTCGATCCTTCATAAAATCAACTGATTTTTCATACTACAGATACAGCCTGTGTTCAACAAGATACTAATAGCCAACAGGGGCGAAATAGCCCTGCGAGTCATCAGGACCTGCCGCGAGATGGGTATACCAACTGTGGCAGTTTATTCAACCGCCGACAGAGAGAGTCTTCACATCCGCTTTGCTGACGAGGCAGTGTGCATTGGTCCGGCGCCGAGCAGCACTTCCTATCTCAATATTCCCAATATTATTGCTGCGGCAGAGATTACCGGTGCCGATGCCATCCATCCCGGCTATGGATTTCTGGCAGAAAATGCCGAGTTCTCAAGGGTTTGTGAAGAAAACGGCTTTAAGTTGATTGGCCCCTCACCCGAGATGATCAATAAAATGGGTGATAAAGCTACCGCCAAGGAGACTATGAAGAATGCCGGCGTACCGACGGTACCCGGTTCGGATGGTTTGATTGATAATGTAAAAGAAGGGAAAAAGCTGGCTGTTGAGATTGGGTATCCGGTCATTTTAAAGGCGACTGCCGGTGGTGGTGGTAAAGGGATGCGGATCGTAAATAATGAGGATGAATTTCAGAATGCCTGGGATTCGGCGAGGATGGAAGCGGGTGCTGCCTTTGGCAATGAAGGCCTCTATCTCGAAAAATTCGTTGAGGAGCCCCGGCATGTTGAGATCCAGATAATCGGTGATCAGTATGGGAATGTAATTCACCTGTCGGAGCGTGATTGCTCCATACAGCGCAGGCACCAGAAACTTGTTGAGGAAACGCCATCCCCGGTGGTAACAAAAGACCTGAGAGATAAAATGGGCGCCGCTGCCGTGAAGGCCGGAGAAGCCATCAACTACGAAGGGGCAGGCACAGTGGAGTTTCTTGTGGATTCTAAAAGGAATTTTTATTTCATGGAAATGAATACGAGAATCCAGGTGGAACATCCGATCACCGAGCAGGTAACAAATTTTGACCTGATCAAAGAACAGATAAGGGTAGCGGCAGGGGAGAAGTTGCCGAAGAAAAATTACTACCCTCAACTTTATTCGATGGAGTGTCGCATCAATGCCGAGGATCCTGCAAAAGATTTCAGGCCGAGTCCCGGCAAGATCACCTCACTGAATTTCCCCGGAGGCCAGGGAGTACGCATCGACAGCCATGTATATGCCGGTTATACCATACCCCCAAACTATGACAGCATGATCGCCAAGCTGATTGTGACCGCAAAGTCAAGAGAGGAGTGCGTTGTAAGGATGAACAGAGCCCTGGATGAATTTATCATTGAAGGAATTAAAACGACAATTCCCTTTCATAAAAAGCTGATGAATGATGAGGTGTTCAAGTCAGGGAAGTTCACCACCAAATTTTTGGAGAATTTCGACTTTAGTGATTTTTAGCCTGAAATTTTCCGGGAGATTTTCGCCCTCATCCAGGGGCCCTTTAGCTGATGGAATGCTAAAAATCATCCATTTCTCATAGATGAGCATGATTCATTTTCGAATGAAAATACACCTGTTTTTCATAATCTTTTTGTTTTTGGGACGTTTGTTGCCAGCTCAGCAACAGGAAGAATGGCAAACTTTTTATGAAAAATCGGAATATCGCCACACACCTCGTTATGATGAAACTATTGCCTTTTCAAAACAACTTGCATCTTATAGCCCGTTAATTTCTTACCACTCATTTGGTGTTAGCCCGCAGGGCAGAGACCTGCCTTTGTTGATTATCGATTCAGCGGGAGAAAAAGAGCCGGATAAGATTCGCAAAAAGGGTAAAGCCGTGATATTGATTCAGGCGTGTATTCATGCCGGTGAGAGCGATGGTAAGGATGCGGGAATGATGTTGCTGCGAGATATGGCCATTTATCATAAGTATGAAGATTTGCTCAAAAACGTCACCGTGCTGTTTGTGCCTATCTTCAATGTAGATGGCCATGAGCGGTTCGGCCCGTACAACCGGATAAATCAAAACGGACCGGAAGAAATGGGCAGCAGGGTCACGGCACAACGTTATAATTTGAATCGTGATTATCTCAAAGCGGATTCTCCCGAGATGCTGGCTATGATAGGCTTGTATCAGGAGTGGCTGCTCGATTTTTATATCGATTGTCATGTGACTGATGGCGCAGATTATATATATCCGCTCACTTATGGGCTTCAGATGGAAGGCAACCTGTATCCGGGGCAGACAGAGTGGCTAAAGGAAAATTATCTCCCGTATATCTCGGAACAAATGGATAATAGCCGAATGCCCATAGCACCCTATATGAATTTCGTGAGATGGCACGATCCGAAAAGCGGGTTGAAAGCCTATTACGAGACTCCACGGTTTTCAGGCGGATATGCGGCGGCCAACAATCGTCCCGCATTGTTGATCGAAACTCATATGCTCAAAGATTATAAAACCCGTGTTACAGCCACCTATCACATGCTGCTCAATTCAATTGCTGTGATAGCCCGCGACCATGAGAATTTAATAAAAATCAATCAAGCGGCAGATGAAGCGGTGAAAAACCTGCGAGAGGGCTCTCCATTCGTACTCAATTACAAGGTTGCTGACAGTAGGGAGAAATTCCTGTACAAAGGTTTTGAATACACGGTTGAGAAGAGTGACCTGACAGGTGGTGATTGGTATAAATACACAGATATACCGGCTGATTTTGAAATTGATTATTACCACAGGGAACCTGACATGCAGATCACACTGCCCCTGGCGTATATAGTTCCGGCAGAATTGACTGAAATTATAAATAAATTGAAGTTGCATCACGTGGAAATGACAGCAATTGACAAAGACACCACGATGGAGGTGGAGACCTTCAGATTTGAGAATGTAAAATGGAGCAAACGCCCCTACGAAAATCATTTTATGCCCGATTATGATGTGATGCCGGTGAGAGAGGAAATGACTTTTGCCAAAGGTTCTGTAATTGTACCTGTCGGTCAACGGGCGGGGCAGCTTGCCATTCACATGCTCGAGCCGCAGGGTCCGGATTCTTTTATGAAATGGGGATTTTTCAATTTTATTTTTGAACAAAAGGAGTACGTCGAAACGTATGTGATGGAGAAGATGGCGAGGGATATGCTCAAAGCCGATCCTGAGCTGAAAAAAGATTTTGAACGTAAAATGAAGGAGGATGAGAACTTTGCATCAAATTCATATGGAATTTTGAATTGGTTCTATCAGCGTGCGCCTTATTGGGATAAATCCGTTGGGAGATATCCGATAGGACGTATAGTAAATAAAAAATGAATTACAATAAAAATACTTCTAAACTCATGACCTTCGAAGAATTTAAAAAAACACTCAACCAGTCAATACCACCCGAAAATCTCTCTCCTAACCTTATGGCTTTGTGGCTCGATGCCAAAGGTGAATGGGAGGAAGCCCATACAATTGTGCAACAAACCGGAGGCCCAGAAGGCAACTGGATACACGCTTATCTGCACCGAAAGGAAGGCGATCAGGCCAATGCTTCCTATTGGTATTCGCGGGCAGGAAGGCAAAAGCCCGACGTCACATTGGAGGCGGAGTGGGAAGAAATAGTCAGGGACCTCCTGGTTTCCTGAATAGCCGCCAAATAATGTTACTTTTTCATGAATAATTTGATTTGTTTATATGATTTTTATTCATAATTGATTTTCTTGGCATTGATCATCCACACTCAAAATGCCTGTTCACAAAAAATTAGTAAAAACTGCCATCATCATATCCGTCCTGGTAGTCATTTTTATCATTCTGCTTTCCTTTGCCAATATTTTCATTGAAAACCGGATCAAGAAAGCCCTTGAAACTTATATAAATACCACCCCGGACCGCCTCTATGATTATGAGTATGAATCAATAAACATTGATATAGCCGGTGGCGATGCCAGGCTGACGGGCGTGAGGGTGATCCCGCGCGCTAACGCCCTTGACAGCCTTGAGCAAAATAAACTGCGCACACTGCTTTACCTCGATATCGGTGAGCTTTTGCTCGATGATCTGGGCATTTTTGGATTGCTGTTCAACAAATCCGTGAATATTGACCTGCTCGAGCTGGATGATGTTAAAATCAGGAATATAACTAATCATGAAGTGCCGCCAAAGCCCTCCTCGATAGTGGTAAGAGATATCTTTGCCAAAGATGTCCGGGATGTTTTTATTGATGAATTTAGTATTAGAAATGCTTCTGCTACCATGGAAACGGCCCACTCCAGCGATAGTATTTTTCTGGATCTCGACTCGGTAAACTTGACGGTTGAAGAAATATTTGTTGATGAAAATACGGTCGAAATGATTCAGCCTTTTACTTATGAGAAAATTGCCTTTTTTATAAAACGAATTTCGGGAGGGATGGTAGAGGGGTACAATATTTCGGCAGATTCATTTTTGATTGATACAGAGCGATCTGTCGTCAATGTTCACAACTTCAATTTTATCCCGAAACAATTTGACATTAAAGACACTACTAAACAGTTTACACGCAATGCCTTCTTGGTCAAGGTTCGGGAGATACTTCTTGCTCATGTTGATTTTGAAGGATGCTCCCGCGATGGCTTAATGAAAATCGGGCATATTTTCATAAATGAACCTTCCATTACGGTGAGTATGGACCGGCACTGGCCCAAGCCCATGTACGAGCGACCGCTTCCGGCAAAAAATATCCGTAGTATTCCCGTGCCGGTAAAAATCGATACCCTTACTGCGAGCAACGGGTATGTTTTTTATAAGGAAATATATACCGGCGGAAAACCGCCACTGGAAATATATTTTGAAAACCTGTTCGCATCCGGTTTTAATATCACTAACGATACGTTGTCGCTTAAGGAAGATCCCAATTTCAGATTGTACGCAAACACAAAAATACTTGGCGCCGGGTACATAACACTTGAGTCGAAATTTCCTGTGTTATCCCCTACGGATACTTTTATGATGAAGGTGAAAATGGATTCTATGGATATTGATGTGCTGGATCCGATTATGGAGGGTCAGTTAAAAGCTGACCTCCAGGGCAAAATAAATTTACTTGCCATGGACTTTGGCGCTGATAAATCAGGATCTTCAGGGACATTGGAGTTGGATTACTCCGGCTTGAAATTAGAGTTTTACAAACTTAAAACCAATAAGAAAGGACAGGAAGTCAAGCATCAGAAATTCATCAATGTCCTCGTAAATCCACTGATCAAGTCGAATAATAACAAAGGAACACCAAATTTCAGGACGGGAGAGATCAACTATGAACGACCACCACATATGTCTTTCTTCAGCATTTTGTGGCAAAGTCTGAAAGGCGGGCTGATCACCACATTGATGCCGGATAAAAAATCTGCAGAAGCCAGGCAAAAAGCAAAGATTGAGAAAAAGCAAATAAAGGAGGAAATTAAAGGAACCGGCAGACAGGGAAAAGAATCTCAAAAAAACCAACCGGCCAAAAAGAAACCGAAACAACAGAAGAAACCTGCAACCCAAAATTCTCAATAACCTTTCTATTCCGAGCTTAAATTACTTCAAAATCAGGTACTTCGTTCACGTTTGATTCGTCACCATAAAAGTGCATTATGCCTCCTCATCAAACGTGCTGATTTTCTTCCCGCCCTGGCGGGACAAGTTGTAC
>WGED01000371.1 GCA_015492915.1 Cyclobacteriaceae bacterium | reverse complement strand
CGACTGATTTTTTTCACCGAGTCATGAATAAAAATGGACCCCAAATGTATTTTCTCTGAGTCCGCTTGGAATATTACAATTCTATAATCCCGGAATTCTACTTTTTAAATAAAATTTAAGACTCTTTTTTTTAAGCCTGGAAATTTCATGGTGAATAGAAAATCTTTCAGTAAATTTCATTCCCGTAGAAAATTAGTAAGCTTTTAAGCCAAGGCCTAAACCTGACAGCCTAAAAAGTAAATCAATTAGGGTTCAATTTTCATGAACCGAATAGTTTAATTGTTTCTTTAAATAATGCAATGAGTCCACTGAGGAGAAATATCGACATCATACACACCTGTGAGCAGCATTTTTATAACTGGCTCAGAACTCAGCTTTTAAGTAAAGGGATTGAATCAAGTGAAAAGCAAACCCTCTCTGCACTGCTTTCTAAGCATCTCAGAGATCTCGCCGAGTTTAGGCAGCAATTGATTCCCCTCAATAAATGGGACAAGCAAAAGACAAAATGCTATAAAATTAAATCTATCTCCTCTGACGATAGTGATTTGAATGATGCTGAATTAGAACTGTTTGAACAAACGGCTTTTGAAGGGCAAATCCTGCTCATGACTTTTCAGGATAATTAGAAGTTTTTTTTCTTAAGCATTCTTTTTTTGCCTTGTTTCTCATATATCACTCTTGATTTTTTCATAAATAAATGAAAACCGTATTTTGCGACGGATTCCATCATATCTGACCAAGCATGGTTTTAAATTATATCTGGGTTTCGTTTTTTGTCATTGCTTTTCTGGTTGCTGTCGGCAAGTTGATTTTTACGGGAGATACCCGGATATTTTCCGACCTTTTTAACTCTACCATTGATTATTCTAAACTGGGGTTTGAGATATCTCTGGGGCTTACGGGCGTACTAACCTTTTGGCTTGGCATTGTAAAGATCGGCGAAAAGGGTGGAATGGTAAAAGTGATGTACAAGGTAGTTGGTCCTTTTTTTCGTAAACTTTTCCCGGAGATCCCGAAAGATCATCCCGTGCTCGGTCCGTTGTTGCTCAACATATCGGCCAATATGCTCAACCTCGACAACGCAGCCACCCCATTGGGTCTCAAAGCCATGGAGGGATTGCAGGAGTTGAATCCACACAAGGAACAGGCATCGAATGCACAGATCATGTTTCTGGTGCTCAACACTTCGGGCCTCACCATCATACCTATTAATATAATGGTATATCGTGCACAGCTCGGTGCGGCAAACCCGGCTGACATTTTTTTGCCGATACTGCTGGCCACATTTTTTTCCACCCTGGCAGGTCTTGTGGCAGTAAGCATTTACCAGAAAATTAACTTATTTGACAAAGTCATACTCTTTTATCTCGGAAGTATTACCTTATTCATTGCCGGTATCATCTTCTATTTCAGCAACCTGGAACAGGAGCAGATACAGAAGATATCGGCATTCGCCAGCCATTTCCTCTTATTTTCACTCATCATGGGCATGATATTTTTGGGTATCAGAAAAAAGAACAACCTGTACGAGGATTTTATTGAAGGGGCCAAAGAAGGATTCTCGGTGGCTATCAAGATCATTCCATATCTCGTTGCCATGCTTGTTGGTATCGGTGTATTCCGCACGTCGGGAGCGCTCGATTACCTTGTGCACGGTATTGCATGGGTTTTTGACGTTTTTGGTGTCAATACTGACTTTGTCGATGCGCTGCCTACCGCCTTCATGAAACCACTCAGTGGCAGTGCTGCCAGGGGCATGATGCTGGACACGATGAAGGCTTTTGGTGCGGATTCATTTGCAGGCCGTACCGCCAGCGTATTGCAGGGCTCCACCGAGACGACTTTTTATGTGCTGGCGCTGTACTTTGGTGCCGTCAATGTGCGTAATACGCGATATGCCGTCGTTTGCGGACTTATTGCCGATTTTGCAGGGGTCATTGCCGCCATCTTCCTGAGTTATCTTTTCTTTCATTGATCATTTGCAAAAATTTGTTTGATGTAATATCCGGTGCGGAATGCTATCAGAGTTTTGGAGGTGATGTCCTATTTTTGCAACCATAATAATAAGTTATGATTGAGAAGAAGATACAGCAGGAGAAAGTTTACGATCTGGCCAGAGATCATTTTTTAGGTGATTATCCGGAATCGCTGCCAATGGAAAAAGCATACCTTCACATCGGCATTTACATGGGGTGGATCATCGATAATGATCTTTACTCGGAATTTTTTGAAGAGGAAGCATCTACGGAGATATACCGTTTTAAAAGACGTGAACTGGGATGCATTATCCTATCGGAAATCTGGGATGGAGCGCTGAGCCATGAATTGTTTAACCGTGAAGCAAATCTTTTTACTTTTTATTATTACGCCGGCGGTATTTATAAAAGGGATTACAAAGATGTGCTCGTGACGCCCGAGGAAACCATTTACCATGTAGATGATTCGTGGGACAATTATGACAAAATGAGCGTTCGCATCAGTGAGCGTTTCCAGGAATGGCAAAATATCATTCTCGGCAACAAGAAATAGCCCTTCCTCAAGCCCTGAAGATTTCTCATTTGAACCCAAAATTTTCACCAGGATTTCGAAATGAGAGGTTAAAGTACAACTTGTCCCGCCAGGGCGGGAAAAAATCAGCACGTTTGATGAGGAGGCATAATGCATTTTTATGTTGACAAATCAAACGTGAACGAAGTGTCTGATTTTAAAATAGTTTAAGCTCGGAATAGAAAGGTTATTGAGAATTTTGGGTCGAAATAATCACTGTTTTTTCATGGGGTAGAAGCTCGAAGCTCCTTACTTCGGTCTCCTGACTCCCGTCTTCAGATTTTTGCCTCCCTACCTCTTCCCAAACTTATTCTGGAGCCTTTCCAGTTTTTCCTGCATCAATTCGCCACCCTGAGGCTTTCTTTTCTCTGATTTCTTACTATTCGGTTTTTCACCGAAAGGATCGCTTTTCATGGAAAGCGAGATTCTTTTTCGTTCAATATCCACGCCCGTAATGGTCACTTTTACTTTTTGCTGTACTTTCAGGAAATCGGCAGGATTTTCGACATAGCGGTCGGCGATCTGACTTTTGTGCACGAGCCCGTCCTGATGCACGCCCACATCTACAAAAGCACCGAAATTGGTTACGTTTGTTACGACGCCATAGAGTGTCATGCCTATTTTCAGGTCTTCGATGCTGTGCACATTTTCATCAAACTCATGCACCTCGAAACTATCGCGTGGGTCACGGCCTGGCTTTTCAAGTTCATCCATAATGTCTTTGAGGGTGGGCAAGCCAACCTTATCTGTCACATATTTACCGATATCTATGGATTTCCGGGCATTTTTGTCGGCAATCAGTTGTCCGACGGTAATACCCAGATCAGTGGACATGGCTTTCACAATGTGATAACTTTCGGGATGTACGGCACTGTTGTCCAATGGATTTTTGGCGTTTTTAATCCTCAGAAATCCCGCTGCCTGCTCGAACACCTTTTCACCCATCCGGGGCACCTTTTTCAACGCTTCCCGGCTTTGGAAGGGGCCATGCTCATTTCTGTATTCAACAATGTTTTTGGCCAGCGCCGGCCCGAGGCCCGATACATAACTCAGCAATTCTTTGCTCGCCATATTCACCTCCACGCCCACGGCATTCACACAACTCATCACTACATCGTCGAGGCCCTGCCGCAGCGCATGCTGATCGACATCGTGCTGGTACTGCCCCACACCTATGGATTTCGGGTCAATTTTCACCAGTTCGGCCAGCGGATCCATGAGGCGACGACCAATGGAGACAGCACCGCGCACCGTTACATCCTTGTCGGGAAATTCCTCGCGTGCCGTTTCGGAGGCAGAGTAAATTGATGCCCCGCTTTCATTTACCATGACAATAAGGATATTCTTGGGCAATCCGATGGATTTGACAAACTTTTCCGTTTCGCGCGAAGCGGTGCCGTTGCCTATGGCGATGGCTTCGATCTCATATTTCGTACAAAACTCATGCAGGATGGCGGCAGATTGTACAGTATTTTTTTTGGGTTCGTTAGGGAAAATGGCGCCGTGATCCAATAGCTTACCCTGACGATCGAGACAGACTATTTTGCACCCTGTGCGGAAACCCGGGTCGATGGCCAGCACGTTTTTGGCTCCGAGCGGAGGAGCGAGAAGTAATTCACGAAGATTGTCTTTGAATACACTGATTGCTTCGGCGTCGGCTTTTTGTTTGCTCTCCATGCGCACTTCCGTCTCGATCGAAGGCTTCAGCAAGCGTTTATATGCATCTTTGGATGCCAGTTCCACCTGTGTGGCGGCTTCGTTGGCAGTCCTGATATATTTTGAGGTAATGACGCCGACAGCATCCTCTTCGGCCGGACTGATGTCGAGGCTGAGAATCATTTCTTTTTCGCCCCGCCTCATGGCCAGCAAACGATGCGACGGCACTCTGGCGACAGGTTCTTCCCATTCGAAATAGTCCTTGTATTTGACGCCAGCTTCTTCCTTTCCTTTGATGGCTTTGGAACGTATCACACCCTCTTTCATGCACAGTTTTCTGACCCTGGCGCGAATATCCGCATCCTCATTGATCACTTCAGCGATGATGTCGCGGGCGCCTTTCAACGCTTCCTCCTCATTTTCTACACCCTTTTCAGGATCGATAAATTTTGCCGCTTCTTCATGAATATTTGATGATTTTTGCGCCATCAGCCATTGGGCAAGGGGCTCAAGGCCTTTGTCTCTGGCCATGGAAGCACGCGTTTTGCGTTTTGGTTTGTAGGGCAGATAAATATCTTCCAGTGTCGCCATCGTTTCGGCGGCGTCAATTTTTTTCTTCAGTTCAGGGGTTAGTTTTCCCTGTTCATCGATGGACTTCAGGATGGCTTCCCGTCTTTTGTCGAGGTCTTTGAGCTGTATGATCCTGTCGCGTATATTGGTGATAACCACTTCATCGAGGCTTCCTGTGGCCTCTTTTCGGTAGCGCGCGATGAACGGGACAGTTGCTCCTTCGCCGATGAGGGTAATTACTGCGCTGACCTGTTGTGGTCTGATGCCCAGTTCTGCGGCAATAACATTTGAATATTTATTAATCATGAATCACGTATATTTGTGTTCTGCTAAAACTGCCGCCGGGAGTTTTCCCTGAGGCCGGGCAAAAATAGTATTTTGTTTCTGAGATCGATGCAAATGGAAAAGAAAAAGAAGAAATCAATAAAAAGAGAAATTATCGAGTGGGGTGTTTTTCTCGGCATCATAGCTATGCTTTTCGGTACGGGACTGCATACGCCCGTGTTCGGATTTATCCAGGGCTTGATATTGAAAACAGGCATCATTCAGCCTTCTATCGACGAAGAGGATGACGTGCCGGCTGACTATAATCTTGTTTTGATTGACAAAGACGGTAACCGCAAGTCATTTTCGGATTTTAAGGGGAAGGTCGTTTTTATGAACATCTGGGCCACCTGGTGTCCCCCTTGTGTTGCAGAAATGCCCGACATTCATGAGCTCTATCAGGATGTGAAAGACAAAAATATTGAGTTTGTCATGATCTCGGTGGATAAGGATTTTCAGAAGGCTAAGGATTTCGTAAAAAAGAAAGACTTTGAATTCCCGATTTATCAGGTTGCCGATGGGATGCCAGGCATTTACAGCAGCGATGCCATCCCGACTACTTTCGTGATCTCACCTGACGGCAGGATAGTAGTCCGCAAAGAGGGAATGGCTAAATATTCCTCTAAGAAGTTCAGGAAATTTCTCAATGAAATGATGCAATAGCGCTATTGCAGTGTAGCGAGCAGATTGCCGATCTGCATCGCGGTTATCTCGAGGTCATGGGCTGTGGAGGCCATCGCCTCTTCAAGACTTTCTGGCCCGTTGGTGATTGAAAAAACTGCTGTAAATCCCTTATTAAGTTCGTGGATGTCCTCTGCTCTACCGGTGAGTAAAACAGCCGGAATGTCATGGATCATGGCCCTGGCCGCCACACCGAAAGGACCTTTACCTTCAAGTGTCTGCCTGTCAGCTTTACCCTCTGCGGTAATGAGCATATCGGCTTCCTTCAGTTTATCTTCAAAACCCATCGATTCGAGCAGAAAAGCCACGCCATTTACCAATCGGGTATTAAAAAAGGCTTTTAACGGAACGGCAATGCCTCCGGCGGCGCCTGCCCCGGGGATGGAAGAAAAATCTTTTCCCGTTTTTTTTGTGATGAGATCATTGAATCTCTCCATTGCTTTTTCCAGCAATTCAACCGCATGAGGATCAGCCCCTTTTTGCGGGCCAAAAACATGCGTTGCTCCATGAGGACCGAGCAGGGGATTTTCAACGTCGCAGAGGATCAGGAATTCAGCCTCCCGCATTGATTCGGGTATTCCCGATGTGTCGATGTCATAAACACTCAACAACGCATTGGCCCCCTGTCCGATCAAATTACCCTTTTCGTCATAAAGTTTTGTCCCGAGCGCCTGAAGGATGCCCGTGCCTCCGTCAACGGTGGCGCTGCCGCCCAACCCGAGGATGATCTTTCGGGCGCCGTTCCTGATTGCTTCAGCGATCAATTGACCTGTTCCGTAAGTGTTGCTTTTCAAGGGGTCTGCCTCCTCAGATTTCAGGAGGCTGATACCTGAGGCTTTGGCCATTTCAATCACGGCTGTTTTACCGTCGTTCAGCAAGGCCCATTCCGATGTAACAGTCCTTCCAAGCGGGTCGCTTACCGCTGCGCGTTTCACCTCGCCTCCCAACCAGTTTACAAATACTTCAAGCGTGTGATCGCCGCCATCAGCAATGGGATAAAGCCGGCAATCGACATCGAGGCTGCTTTTTTGCAGGCCTTTCTCAATGGCTTTGGCTACTTCGAAAGCATCGAGGCTTCCTTTAAATGAATTGGGTGCGACGATGATCTTCATGAGATTTCGGCTATTTTTTTATTATAAATATAGGAC
>WGED01000370.1 GCA_015492915.1 Cyclobacteriaceae bacterium | reverse complement strand
TGAAGGCCAGATGTTGGCTGAGTTTGCAAAAAAACTTGCAAAGCATGCGGCAAATGATGCAATTCGCTCAATTATCGTGAGTGAGATTGCACGCTCGGAAAATGGTGAAAAGATCATCTATCTGGAAAAATTATTTGCGGTAGATATTGGCTCTGCCAGTTTTGCTGAAACAGTTGGTGCAAATACTGCTCTCCTCCAGCTTGTGAACGAGCATGCCCTGGGCATTGATGTCTATTTCCCGGTTAAGGCTCACAGACAAAGCATGTTGGCAAATCCGAATCAGGATTTCCTGGTCACCTACTTTGACGGTTATTCAGATGATCAGGTCGAGCGTGACGTTCCGGCGTGGGACATAAACGGAGCACAAGTAACACTGACAACGAAAGAACCGCCGGCTATTCCAGTACTCGTGATCACCCAATGTGAGCATGGACGGCGGGCTGCAGGTGAAGGTGGCACAGAACAGATTACTTTGCCTCCGGATGATGGGGGTGGTAGTGGTGGAAGTGGTAACGGTGGTCCGCAAAATGGGCTACAGATGACGGCCTTTGATTTGCACGACAAGCATGAGCCATGGACTAGTGGTAGCCCAGAAATATATATTAGAGCAAGGCATAAAGCTAATTCTAGTTGGAGTTCTTGGGAAAGGAAGGATTTAGAAAATGTTAATTCTGAAACATTATATTTATTTAATCCACCTGTGAAAATACATAGTAGCTGGGACTGGACAAGTCAGCCTTTGGACCTTGAAGTCTGGGAAGATGATCCATGGTCTGATGACCGTTTAGAAACCAACGGTTGGCGTAAAGGCCAAGCTAACGGTCAATTTAATGATTGGTTCTGGATTAGCACAACGCCACTATGGAACTTTGGCACAAACCGGGATGCTGATATCGAAGCACGATACGGAAGTTAACATATTTATTATCGTGTGAAACTGTTCTTTCCGACACGATTTGCACCGGAAGAACAGTTTCACATTTTTTCGACAATACTGCATCTGAGGATAGAATGCGGCACTTCTCTTTCAGGCGATTTTGTACAAATTTTATAATTTTATACGCTCTGCTCCCCACGAATCTATTCGCTCAGCAGGCGAAAATTTCCGGGATCGTCACCGATCGCGAAACAGGCAAAAGGTTGCAATATGCCCAGATCACCGTGCCAGGCAAAAAACTCGGTGATACGGCAAACCACAATGGATATTTTACCCTTGATGTTCCTGCCGGCGAGGTGATACTTGCTGTCAGTATGGTCGGCTATGCACCCGACACGGTGCGCATTTTTGTACAGATAGATGAAAGAAAAAGGGTTGATATTGCACTGTCTCCCCGCCCCTTTAATATTGGCCAGATAACCGTCGAAGGCTCCCGGGACCAGCCAACCGGGATTTTGGATGCCCTTGTTACTGCGCGTGAACTGCAGGATCTCCCAAAGCTTGGGGAAGAAGATGCCGTCCGTACAATACAGTCCATGCCCGGCGTTATTGCGGCCAGCGATTACAGTAGCCGGCTGTTTGTGCGTGGCAGCCCGGCTGATCTGACACAGATTGCTTTTGATGGAGTCAGCGTTTACTTGCCTTACCACATCGGCGGTATTTTTGGTCTTTTCAACAGCGACGGTGTTGAACGCATCGAATTTTCTCCTGCTATTAATCAAGCCAAATATGGCGGCTGGCTTGCCGGGCGGGTAAACATCGTTCCCAGGCGTGGGAGTGAGAAGAAGCATAACGCAAAAATTTCTCTCGGCCTGCTCAGCTCGAAAATTGCTGCAGATGGACCGTTTTACAAGGGTGCTTATGCTTTTGCACTCCGGCGTACTTATCTTGATATATTATCTCGATCGGTTGGTCAGGAAAAAGAAAGCTACTATTTCTATGACCTCCAGGGGAGCTATGCTCTGAACCTTTCCCCAAAACATGCCTTGTCATTCAATGTTTTATACACACGTGATGTTTTACAAGGTATTCTGGAAAATGATGAAAGGTCTCTTGTAAATTTAAAACAGCCGTCCTGGGGCAACCGTATCGCGAGCGCACGGTGGAAATATATCCTGGATGCGCACAACCTCATTAATATTCAGCTTGCACAAAGTGACGCCTTTATCATGTCGAGTACACCGCACATTAACGTGAATAATTTACACCGATCACGGTCGCTATCAATGATATGGGAGCATTTTTCTCGAAAGCATGAATTAGCGATCGGCATGAAAGCAGATCATCAAAAATATGTTTACGCCTGGGCTTTTCAGGAAGCGTATAATATCGAAGGACTTGTCGGTAGTGAGCCTGCCAATATATTTTTCGCCGGCGCTCCTTCGAACTACCGCTATCGTGCCAGGGGCTTACTCGCGCACGGCTTTTTGCAGGACAGGATACGTTTTTCTCCACTCATCAGCCTTCTCATAGGACTCCGCACGACGTGGAGCGAATTTACAAAAAATGCAGTTTTCATTCCGCGTCTCAATCTGCAATACCGCGTACGAGAGAATCTCGCTTTCAGTTTTGGTGCCGGACGGCATATACAAAATGAATACACACTTGAGTCATTCGCTTTAAATAACCTGTTTTCTTCTTTTCTGCTTTATTTCCCGGTAGAAAAAGGCCAGCAACCTCTGACAAATTTTACTTTTACTACAGGTGCGAGCCTCACGCTTCCTGCTGCTGGCCGGTTGAAAGGAGAGCTCTATTATAAATCCATGGATAATATTCCTGTCCCTGAGGAAAGATCATACGACATTCTTTATACACCAATACGGGCCTGGGGACTGGATGTCTATCTTGAAAAAAAAGTGGGAACAACACAATTCACGGCGAGTTATTCATTGGCATCTGCCGTAATTCATGAAAAAAATCGGATTTATTACGCCGGCTATGATCGAAGACACAGTCTGAAAATTGCAGCGACACACAAGATTTTTTCCGGATGGAATATATCGTGGCGGTGGACTTTTTTGAGCGGATTACCTTACACACCGGTTATCGGAAGGTATGTTCGCTTAAATTTTTCCAACTCTTCAGGAAAAAAAATTACGAATGACGGAGCTATCTTCGGCAAAAAAAATTCAGCCCGGTTTCCAGCTTATCATCGCTTTGATTTTTCTCTGTACAGATACTGGACTTTTCGCAGTCTTTCTTTTCGTTTCGATATGAGCGTAATCAATGCGTATAATAAAAAAAATCCCCTGTTGACAACTTATAACTACAGCTTTCAACCACCGGAAATAGAAGAGATGAGCAATTTGCCTTTGATTCCCACACTGTCTGTTCAATTGGTCTATTCGAGAAAAAAATGAAGTGGATTCCCTTTGCCGTACTTCCTTTCGCCCTGACGAGTTGCACGCTCCCAAATAGCTCTTCAGAATATCGTCCGGATATTTCGGTGTATTGTGTGCTTTCTCCCCAGCAAGATCAACAGATTTTACAAGTTTACAATACTACGGAAGAGCTCAGGTTCTCTATTGCCCCGGAAAGTCTTTTCGTCAAAGATGCAGAAGTCACTATCCGATCGGGCATGCAACTGGTTGAACTCAATTATGCCGTGCAGACTGATACCAGCGCGCTGGGCTATGTTACCCGGCAGCAAATGTACGCCGACACGTACGAGCGATTACGCGTGATTCCGGGGGAGTCCTACGAGCTCAGCGTGCGCATTCATGCTGAGCTGTACTCCGGCACAACAAAAGTTCCCGGGAGCTTCGATGTCCTTTCTCCTGCCCCCGGTGAAAAATTCACACTTGACGAAAATATTCTGCTGAAGTGGCAACCAGCCAAAGGTGCCGCTGGTTATTTGATTTCTTTGTACCCACCGCCGTATGAAGTTTCTATCACGCCGGATTCATCGATCTTTATTCGATACCCACATATTTTCGAAACTGATAAAACCGAATTTATAATACCGCCGGAATACATTGACGGCAGGGGGGGATATGATATCGTCATCGAAGGCTATGATGAAAACTATCGCCGTTTCGTTTATGAAGAGGAAGACCGCAGCGGCCTCGACCAGGGATATGGCCTCTTCGCTTCGAAAAGCAGCGCATCCGGATTTTTTGTTGTAGAATAGTCGTTTTGGGGGGGGGCTTCTCTGCCTCACAGACTTGGGACTTTCTGAGCTTAACACCTGTCGTTCGCCTGTAGTGACTACTGCCACAGCCTGCAGAGCCATCTCGGTGTCTGCTACAGCGAGCTGCGCAGGCTGGCCGAGGAGGAGCACTGGGTGGCGGTGTGGGCTAATAAATATTTCTGTATTCAATGAGCAGAGTAGTTAAAAACTCTGCCCGGCACACAATTATTACTCCAAAGGATAATCAAAATGAAGCCCCTAACGACAGTTTTGAGTTTGTTACTTACTCTTGTTTGTGTATTTGGCCAATCATTGGCTTTCGGCGAGAAGCCCGTAATCATCGAGAATGGTCTGGCCGGGAAATTAGATGGGAAGAAAATTATCTTGAAACCCATTTTGACCCTATCCGCGAGCGATGAAGAAGATGATACGGAGAAAGTTTTTTATCGGGTCAAAGATATTCAGGTCGACAAATATGGTCATATTTATGTGGTTGAGGGAGGCAGTAAAAGGGTACAGAAATTTGATAGTAAGGGCGCATATTTACTTACAATCGGCCGATCCGGGCAGGGCCCGGGAGAGTTCCAGGAGCCAACCAAGCTTCAGTTTGACAGTGAGGAAAACATCTATGTCGCAGACTTCAAAAATGGTACAATAACCCGTTTTAGCCAGGATGGTACATATATGGACTCTTTTATGCCCGAACAAGCGATTTACGATTTCGTTCTATCCGCTTCAGATGAGATCATTATTCTGAGTCCGAAACAGGATTATAAATTTTTCAAGTACGACCCGGCCGGCAATCTGATTTCAAGTTTTAGTGAAAAAATAAAGGCAGGGAATTGGTATGATGAACTGATTTATAATTCCGGAGAGCTCACGACTGATAATAAAGGGTTCTTATATTTCTCATATCTTCAACCCTATGTAATCGATATATACGATAAAGATGATATCTTGCGCAGAATGATCAAAAAGGATATTCCGCAAAAAATAATACCCCCAAAAACAAAAATAGAAAAGATCGAAGGCTATACCAAAGTCTCGGTGAACCTCTATTCCAACCTTTCGTGCAGTCTTGTCTGGCATGATGGACGGATATATCACCTGGTCAGCGATGGGCAGGGGATCATGCAACCGGGCAAATATATCGATGTATTTTCGGAGCTGGGTGAATTTCTTGTACGTATCGATGTAGAAGAACCGGCGCGATTGATGGCCATCGACCAGCATGGCTACATTTATCTGTTTCACCGTTATTCCAGCGTCCCGTCTCGAACTAATCCATCGGGTGCATCGCAGCGGCTGCCGGCATTAAAAAAGTATAGCATTACGTGGTGAGAGCTGGTTCATACGTGCTAGGTCCTGCTTATTCCGTACGGTTTGAGAGAAAGCCAAGAAACATACGCAGGCAGGCACTTCATCCTGCCTGCGCATATTTTTCTGCAGAAAAAAGGAGGGAGTATGCTCTCAAAAATGAAATTGAACGGATTAGTGGTTGGTATTTTATTTAACATCGTATCCGGCTTGTATGGTCAACCTCATTTTAGTTTAGACTCGCTTCAGGTTGCAATCGACGTATCAGTCTGGGGCACTTCCTGGCAACATGAAGCACAAGCTCTGCTGGCCTGGGAAGACAGTGGCTACAGAGATATGGACATCGTACCCAGCTTTGACCTCGGAACCGCTGTATTGCTGGAAACGCGAGTAGGCCTGACCTATAAGCGCTATTCTGTGTGGTATCGCCGGCAAGCATTGGGTATTGGTGTCGATTTCAACAGCTATACCGAGCCCTGGGATTGGCGTTACCAGACCCGCGAGGGTTTTAATGCAGGAATAGAAACTATTAGTGGTCGCCGTTCAGAGCATAACTTTGGGATAGGCTTCCGTGTTTACAAAAACTGGCTGCTCTTCCTGGAGCATCAACGGCAATCGTATGAGATCACTCCTGAGCAGATACTTGTCTACAGTGAAGATATCCCGGATTTTGATTTCAGGGTGAAATCAGCTCACACCGGGTTTGGTGCCCACGCTCAGTTTGGAATTCCGCGGTTGCCCCTTTTTGTGAAATTATCGACCTTTCTGGCGCCATTTGCCAATATACAGTACAGATACGAGGCTGAAAATCCGGACCTTCCAGTGAGAAAATTTGAGGAGAAAACACGCAATGTGCCCGCACGCAGCGGCTTTATTTCTTTGGGAGCCGGCTTGCAACTTGTCAGCGGCCTGCAGGTTGAAGCGCGTTATCGGTACCAGTTTTTGAACGGCAAGCACGATGCAATCGATGACACGGTGCAGGGCGTTATGGTCACACTGGAATATTTATTTTGATTCTGCGATTTTGGGTATTCTGTCTGTTCATACTTCCAATAAATCCTGATGGTCGTATCCACTTGTTTATTCATCTCCCGGAGACGCTGATGAAGAAAACGCTTTTGCTGTCAATTTTGATCTTGCTCTTTGTTGTTCAGCCGAACTATGCAAAAATTCCCGGAAGAGGCGAAGTCTCAGGCGTGGTAAAAAGCAAAGATGGACGGTACTTATCCAATGTTAATATCAGGGTGCTGAATAGTTTTTGGGGGACTACCACCAATCACCGTGGCCGCTATCGCTTGCAGCTACCGGCGGGCACTCATATAGTCCAATTTAAAATGATCGGCTATGCGGTGATTCAGGATACACTCCACATTGAAGAAGGCCGCATGCTGACCCACGATGTTATCCTTTCAGTAAAACCTATCGAGTTCCAGGGTGTTACCGTCGATGCATCGCGTTCTGAGTCTAACGCGTTCTATAATTCTTTCAGTATTCAACAGCACCATGTCAAGAATGTCCCCTCGCTTGGGGAGCCTGACATTTTCAAGGCGATGGCAATATTACCTGGGGTGGTACAAAACAATGATTTGACAGGAAACCTGCATGTGCGCGGGGGAGGTGCTGATCAAAATTTAATTTTACTTGACGGCGTCGAAATCTATAACCCCTATCACCTGTTTGGTTTATTGGGCACATTCAACATGCAGGCCATCAAAGGCGCTGAGATTTTTATCGGGGGGTATCCTGTAAAATATGGTGATCGCCTGAGCAGCCTTATGAATTTGCAAACGATAGACGCGCCACGCAAAACAATGGTGAATTTAGGGCTTCTCTCTTCCGGTTTTTCTCTCACAAAAACATGGCAGAAAAGTTTTCTGTTTGTGGCTGCACGACGTACTTATTTAGATCTCCTCGTACCTCAATTGGATTATAATTTCACAGACAGCAATTTTAAATTTCGTCTCGGCGAAAGAGATGCATATGGTGTTGAAGTGGTCGGATTTTATAACAAAGACCATCTTATACCTGAAGCCGATGATGATGATCCGCTCTCTGCAAATTGGGGCAACTGGATGACGGCGGCAAAATTATACTGGCATACCCCGCGGTTCAAGAGCTATATCCAGGCTTCATTCAGCAGAAATTTTGTCGATTTTACCCCGGCGCCATTCATAGATAATAGAATTTCTGATCTGACCATCACTACGCGTTCAAGCATCCTGTGGAATAATCATTTGATCGATTTTGGCATATCCAGTAAAAGAATCTTGTTCGATTATGAATGGCTGGATTCGTCAGGTGATATCGAGGAAATTTTCCACGAGGGCCTGCCGGATGAATTTATTTACAACGACACGCCGTTGTTGCATTCAGCCTATCTTTTGGATACCATCCGCCTCAACCAACGCATCTCATTAGAGGTGGGACTTCGCTATAACAGATGGCAAGAGGCCAACTTTTGGTCTCCGCGCGTCTCAGCCATTTTTTCTGTAAAACCGGAATTTAAAGCAAAAATCAACATCGGCCGCTACATGCAAATGTTAGCGTACGGTCGTGAAGGAATCGAGGCCAGTATTGGAAGTTTGCTGCTGCCGGTATCTGCACCTCTGGAAGCATCGGTCATTTCCACAGGTTTGGATATTAGTTTGCCCGCAAATATGCATGTCAGCGTCGAGGCCTATTACAAACGTATCGAACAGTTGCCCCGCTTCAGCTCGGATTTTCCTGATTTTGAAACAGGACGCGGCAATGCCTATGGCGCAGATTTTTTCCTGAAAAAAGACCAGGGTGCCTTAACATATCAACTCGCATATAGTTTTTCACGCTCGGAAGCGCAATTTGGTCAGGAAAACTATCCATTCGACTGGGACGTCAAACACAATTTGTCCGCACTGTTCGGCTATGAGGTCTATCGGGGATGGTTCATTAATGGTGTGGTTCATTATCGCTCCGGCGCACCTATCACCCCGATGACAGGAAAGTTCATGCGGGTGAGTGAAATCGGTGACGAGCAAATTCCTTATTTTACTGTAACCGAGGATTTTATCCCGGGCGCGAGAAACTCAGCACGGCTGCCGGATTATTTCCGTTTTGATCTTGGTCTGCGAAAAAAAATCAGCAGGCACAATTTTAATTACACCATCAATTTTCAGGTTCTGAATCTCCTGAACACCGAGAACACCCTGCGTTACGATTGGCTGTCCTACTACAACTCCTATACAAGCGGTGGGGACGGTGATCAGCAACGGGGTGGGCTTGTTCGGGCTCTGCCGATCATTCCCGCATTTGGAATTGAATTCGAATTTTGATCCGAGAATATTTTTCAGGAAACAGGCATTATGAAATCCAGAACTTTTGTATTGCTTTATCTCTTGCTGATGATCTTGAATCAATCCTGCACAAGTAATTTCATCAATCCCCCACCCGAGGAACAACTCGTCATACACTGTGTTCTATTGAGTTCACAGCAGCGGCAAAAAGCGCTGATCAGCCAGGTCGTGCCAAATGATCAAAATGCATACGAAACCCGTGATGATGTTTCGGTCTCTATAGATTCCACTCCACTCAAAAATATCGACACTGGTGCATCGATCGAACCCTATAATTTTTATACAGATTTCCTGCTTGTATCCCCGGGAGATTTGTATACACTAACTGTCACATCAGCAGATTTTGGGGAAAGTACCGGCGAGGTCGTCGTCCCGGGCCCTTTTGAAATAGTTGGCCTGATTGACAGCTTGACTGTAAGTTGGACCCGGAGTCAAAATGCGTTCGCTTATTCGGTTTCTTTGTATGATCCCGCGACAAAGGCTGTTAAATTCAGAGAGACGGTTATGGATACGATGCTGCATTTGCCGAATACGTTGTTATCTGGTGAATATACTCTTGAAGTGAAAGCTGTCGAAAGCAATTACTATGCGTATTTTGTCGAAAAAGAATTACGGGCGGGATTAAAAAATGCTGTAGGCGTCTTTGCTGCTATCACCACTCGTGACAAGCTTGTTTCTATCAGAGTCAAGCCGATCCCCTGAAAAGTTTACTGCGCCACACAGAAATGGGACTTGCTGAGCTTTTCATCTGTCGCTCTCCGGGGGCACTGCAGCAGACTGAAACGGCTTTTTTAGCATCTGGGACAGTTGGCTGTGCAATAGTCAGTGTATCCAGTTCGCTCAGTAAATCCGGGCCTGTTCAGGTATCGACACCTGTTATTCCAGTCAAACAAAACGGTGCGCCGTAATCTCATATTTTCGGGCACATAGTTGAGTACGGGGAGACGGTCTTCCCTGAAGGGCGCCGGAATGGCGATTCAGAAGTAGGCACACCGCTGGCGTGTTGAGAGATGTTTATAGGGCTTGCAAAAAATATGAAATACATCAGCAAAACTTGGAGATGCGACCAGAAACCTCTCCCTGTTCCATATATTTAATCCCAGGAGACTATATGTCGGTTTTATCGCCTGTAAAAACGTTTATCTGGATGCAAAGAAATTTTGTCTCAGTGAAACGTCATGCTTCCGTTTTGCTTGTGGGTACTCTTCTGTTCTTGACCTGGCCAGGTCAAAATATTTCTGCTCGTCAGTTCTCGGCTTCTGGTACGCTTTTGGGTTATGACCGGAAACCGATGAGAAAAGCGGATATTAGTTTGCTGAGTAATGCTGATAGATTCCCCAGAGAAATTATACAACGTTTTCACGTCCAGGATGATGGTACCTTCAGAATTGAATTTGACAGGCCGGGCCTTTACAGGCTCTTGTTTTCCGGCGTTAGCCATACGCCTCTGTCGGTGCCATTTTATTTTGAGGAGGAAGACTCTATAATCGTTTCCGTTCGACTATCTCCTCTCGACTATAAAGATCAACCGGATACACTCTATATACATTGGGGATTACTCGGTCATAATAAAAAATTTTCTTTTTCGAAGTGGATGACTCCAGATCCTTCAGGAGTTTATAGAGCTACTTTTCAAGCTTATGGCAGTGAGTTCGCTTATCAAATTGGCGGTATTTGTAAGGACGATAAACTTGTGAGCGGTTTCCAGGCGGATGATTTCCGTTTGACCGGGAAACGAGACTACATATCAATCATCAAGACCCCAGCATCCTCTGAATTTGATACTGCGAAAGCCCGGCCGGTTTCAATTGAGTTCGATCTTTCCGGATTACCCAAAACCGTACCCCCACCACATTTCAGAATTATTTCTGCTTCCCGGAAAGCAAAAAGTTTTTTTGAACTTTATTCTGCCACAAGTAAGAGATTTAAAAAGTATTTCGACAATACTATCCCACAGGATGTGGAGCAGAGAGATATGAAGAAGTCGGGGCATAAACAGAGCTATGATTCGAATAAAGAATTGGAGGAACTTGTAGAGCTGATACAAAATGAAAAAGATCCTTTCAGGAAAAAACTATGGCTTATATCTTTAATCGATCTTGATGTTATCTGGTCAATAGACAAAGATAGTCTATTAAAGCAGGAGATTGCAACCCAGGCACTTGAACTGATTTCTCCCTGTTCCCCGCTCTGGAGCTTTACTCCGAACGGTTTTCTGACTGTGCTCAGCAGGGCCAGTAAGATAAAACAGCCCATGGCTGACCAAAACGAGAAAGCGAACGTCTTTTTTGTAAGTGAATACGGCCAACCATTTTTAGCCTACGCCGAAAAAGCCGTCGAGTGTAATCAGGATAAGGCTGTAAGACCTTATTTACTGCAAACGATGATACGTCTTGCCCATCGGTTTAATGAGCGAGAGCTTTTTGATAAATACTATTCTTTGTACATGAAGGAAAATGCCGGCAGCATTGGGGCTATGCTTTTAGAGAATTATTATGCACCAGCCTCTAATATAACTCCCGGTAAGCCTGTACCAGATTTTATTTTCAGGCTTTTGGATGGCGATGGCAGGGAAGTTAGTAAGGCAAGCTTACATGGCAAAGCTTATATACTGCACTTTTGGGAACCTGAATGTAGCCACTGTATCGCCACTACTCGTATAATGCAGTGGTTATTTACAAAATATGCTCGTCATGGCTTGCTCATCATCAGTATCGCTCTTCCTCCGGTAAGTGATGTTTCGTCTGATTCCTTGAGCACAGGAAGAAGAATGAGGGAGACTCTTGATATTGAAAGCATGCCCTGGCATCATGTTGTGCTTTCCGACAGGGTTTTGCAAAATAAGGTCATGAGAGATTTTAATGTCGTCAAACCGTTTTATCGGTATTTACTCGTTGATAAAGATGGTAATATCCGTGGTACGGATACAATGCCAACCGAAGAGTTTATTAATTCAGTAAAAAAGGTGTTGTCGGATAAATATTAAAGACTTTCGTACAGTATTGCTTTGATAACATTGAGCATCCCGTACAATAGTAAATGGTCCTTATGTCAGTTGGTTTTATTTTTGATTGTACAATTCGGTTTATAAAATATACAAACCAGAAGGCTGCTATGACTAAATTGTCTAAATCCCTACGCCTGCTGATCAGCTTTGTCTTTATTCTCTCCGCTTTAGCCAAGCTGTTCGATCTGTCAGCTACTGTGCAGATGTTTGCAACGTTGTTTGCTTTGTCTCCCGGTATCGTTGCGTCGTTATTCACCTGGGG